>JACRBX010000149.1 GCA_016219225.1 Deltaproteobacteria bacterium | reverse complement strand
AGAGGACAGAAAGGAAAAGCTTTCGCTACCCTTCGGCCTGCTTCCAAACGGAAGCCTTTGTTTTAGGTCGACGAAGTCGACCGCATAATTATGGCCGGAGGCCCTCCGGGGCGGAGTCCAGAGTTGTTTTGTACAATCCCGCCTCTCACGGGATTGTACAAAAATGATTTTCTCTGCGTACTTCGCGGCTTTGCGGTGAACAACGCGTTCTTTTCAAACACCTAAAGTGTTACAAACTTTCATGCCCCCGGGGGCGCCACGAATTATCAAAATATCTTCAAGGTTCAAGGTTTTTCATACTTGAAACTTGAAACTTTATTTTCGAACTAAACAGGCCAGACGGCCTTGATAACCGTCCCTTTCCCTGTTTGGGAATCGATAGCCAAAGAACCGCCTGAAAGTTCAGCCCGTTCTTTCATGCTGGAAAGACCCATTCCTTTTTTCGTGCTTTCCATGGAAAGCAGACTTTCCGGATCGAATCCTTTTCCATTGTCCCGAATAATCAGCTCAATGGACCGATTGTTTTTTCGCAGATCGAGCTGCACCCGGTCCGCCCCGGCATATTTGCCGATATTATTCATTGCTTCCTGGGTAATCCGGAACATAACAATCTTCAGAGGTTCCGGCACCTCCTCTTCCCGGACGCCAATGGCCTGATCCACCAGGATATCCGAATAAATGGTTTGATATCGCCGGCAGAACCAGGAAAAGGTGGCTATAATACCCAAATCATCCAGCAGGGGGGGCCGCAAATCGGATTGAATCCTTCGGGTTTCACTGATGGTGTCTTGAATGATAGGAACGAGGGCCTCCAGTGGCTCGGAAATGGTCACGGACGGGGTTAACCGGATCCTTTGCAATACATCCTCCACCTTGAATTTGATGGCGCTCAGGGATGATCCCAGACTGTCATGGACCTCCCGGGCGATCTTCTTTCTTTCATTTTCCTGGGTGGTCAGGAGCTTGGCGGAAAGCGTTCGGAGCCGGTTTTCCGATTCCCGGAGTTCTTCCTCTCCGCGCCGCCGGACAATAATTCCGGCCATCGTATCGGCAATGGCGGTCAGGAAGCCTTCCTTTTCCAGATTCCGGGGATATTGATCTCCGACCAGATAGATGTTTATCAGTCCGATGGTCCGGCCGGCGAATTGAATCGGTATAAAATAGTGGGCATGGGTCTCGATGCTGCCCTCTCCGATCTCGTGACCGCCCTGGCAGGTCCCGAAAAAATCCAGGGCCTGTTTTTGGACCGCCTGTCCGCAAAGACACCGGCCGAAGGGAACCGAAGAACAATATTTTTGATGTAAATCGGAAAATCCTCTCTGGGCCTTCATGACTAAGACCTCGGAGTCCTCTTCGACCAGAAAGATACAACCCTTTGAGAAAGAACCAGGCCAGGGCAGGGAAATCAGCAGGTCAAGGGCCTCCTCCAGGAATTGGTCCAGAGTGACTTCCTCCAGGGAAAGGCGAAGCAGGGTGTTGATCCCGGTTTGGGTCTCGAAATTCCGCTTTAATTCCGACTCTAAATTAAAACGATTAACCGCTTCCCCGATCAGGGAGGTCATCGTCTCAATGAATTCAACGGTTTTTTGCGAAATCTTCTCTTCCCGTTCATCGGCCAGATGAATCGCCCCCAGCATCTCCCCCTGATAGCGTATCGGGATGATGGCCATGGAGAGAAAGCCGCTTTTTACACAGACCCCTCTAAAACGGGCCTGCTCTCCGGGCGAGAGATTGGAAACATAGGTTACGGTGTCATTGCACCGGAAGGAGCCGCGGGCCGTCATCAGGGGGAGATCCTGCGGATCCGGGTTTTCCTGGATCACCCGGATACAGGCGCATTGATCACCGTTCAGTGAAAGCCAGTTCTCGGAGGCTTCGAAATCCGGGCTGAAACCCCGATGGGCTTCATAAGGGATGTTGCCTTGCCGGTCCCGAATCCGGATACCCACATTTTGACAATTGCTCCAGCGGTGAATCAGGTCTACCACCGCATCTAAGTATTCCTTTCTTTCGGTTTTCCCGGCGAATAGTTCAAGAAGGGCGTTGGTGGACCGGGTCCATTTCTCCATCTCCATCCGTTCGGTGATGTCCTGGTTGACGACAACGGCCCCGGTAATTTCTTGTTCACTGTTTCGGATCGGGATGGCCGAGTTGAGAATAATTTTATGGGTTCCGTCAAAACACTCAATCTCTACTTCCTCATCAATGGAGGTTTCTCCTTTGAGGATGGCCCGCGCCCCGGCCCAATCCTCCGGTCCTATGGGCTTTCCATCGGCCAGCCACCAGCCTTTATATTCCCCATAGCGGTCTATTCCGACATATCTGGCTCCGGCCCAAATCAGGAGGCTGGCGGGGTTGCCCTGTAAGACGGAACCTTTTTTATCCAATATCCAGACTCCCACCGGCAAGGTTTTCAAAACAGTTCGCAAGAGCTCTAAGTTTTGACGGCGCGCCTCTTCGGCCCTCTCCTTTTCAGTCACATCCTTGAGTGCAAAGACTAAATATTCGACTTCGCCGTTCTCGTCCAGCAAAGGCGTCAGGGTCCAGTCCCAGTAAGTCACCCCCCATTCCGGATGATCCGGGAAGGAAAAGGGTTTGGCAATGGCTTGAAAAGGCGTTTTGGCCTTGACCACCTGCCTGAAAATGGCTTCGTTTTCTTCGTGAGGATAAAATTCAAAATGATTGTGCCCTGGGAATTCGGATTCCGGGCGTTGGCAGGCTTCGGCATAGGCGGCGTTTACCCTGAGGAAGTTAAAATCTTTATCGAGGAAGACCAAAGGGGTTATGGTGCTTCTATAGAAGGCATCCAAAATTTTTGCCTGATCCAGGATCTTTTTCCGGGCCTGTTTGCCTTCTTCTTTTTCCAGACCAAGGGCTTCGATGGCCGAGGCCAACTCTTCTTTTCGTTTATAAACCTGGGTTTCCAATTCGTCGCAAGAACGGAGAAGCATCTCTTCCAATCGTTTGCGCTCGGTGATATCTCGAAGGTAGATCTCCAGCCAACCTTCCCGGGAATAGGCCCAGGCTTCAAACCATTTGTCGGGAATGGCCATTCTGGTTTCAAAGTGAACCAGGCGGCCTTCCTTTTTGACGATTTGGTTCTGTCTGAAAAATTCCGTATGAATACACTGGGGGTATTCGTCCCAGAAGACTTTACCAATGAGTTCTTCTTGGGGTCGATTAAAGATCTGCTCCTCGGCAGCCGGGTTGATTTCGAGAAAACGCCAGTCAAAGTCAAGGGCGATGTAGCTATCGGCCATGTTCCCCAAGACAGATTTGAGCCTTTCATGGGCCATCTGCAAGGCCTGTTGGGTTTGTTTCTGCTCCGTTATGTCGCGGATCAACCACCGTAGGCCGACTACAGTCCCCGAGGCATTGAGCATGGTGGTTATGGTGATAGATGCGGGGAAGGGTTTTTCTTTCCGAGGCTGGAGGGTAATCTCCCAGTCTTCCGACCTCCCCCACCCGGATAGTTGCCCCAGACGAACCAGAAAGGTTTGGTGATTTTCCGTAGCGACATAGACCAGGAGGGGATTTCCTATAAGAAAATCCTGAGCTTCTGAAAGCAAAGTTGCTGCAATACGATTGGCCTCTAAAATAATCCCTTTCAAATCGGTGACCAGGTAGGCGTCTGGAGTAAAGTCAAAAAGTTCTTGATAGCGCTGATGTTCCGCTTCGACAATCCGGCGGGTTTGGATTAACTCTTCATTTTGCTGGCGCAGTTCTTCTTCACTGGATTGAAGTTCTTCCAGGGCGTTAGAGAATTCCTCCAGGACTTCATCGAAAAAGGCTATTTTTTGCTCGGGTGAGGACTGGGCACGATCCCGGAAAGTCTTCAGTCGCTCGCGGGTCTTCTTGATCTGTCCTTCGAAGGTGCTGATCTTCATGGATATCCCTTAAAAAAAGGTGATTAACAAAAAAAAGCGAAATTTCATTTTTCCCTCTGTCGAGGAGGCCTTCAAAATTCTTACGCTCTGATTTTGCGAATTTATCAAAAATAATGAAAAATGTCAAAATGCGTTTAGAGCCTTCGAGTTTTTACGAATCCATAAAAATTAGATGGATTTGGAATGGGGTCTAAGGTATAATTCTTCCCAAAGCTATTTGAAATTTCATTGTTACTCGTTACTCGTTTCTCGTTGCTTGTGACTGGTTATTGGTTTTAATGAGCAACCAGCAACCAGTTAAAATAGGTCAGGCATCCTGCCTGACTGTATATAGCAGGTAAATAAAAAAATGGAGGCAGGGTATGAATCTGGGAAGCAGGCAGGCCCATTACGACCTGGAGCATCATGGGATCAAGAATATCGGGACCATTTACTGGAATCCTACCACCCCGGTACTGTATGAAGAGATTGTCCGCCGGCGGGAAGGGGTCATAGCCCATTTAGGGCCGATTGTCGTCAGGACCGGACATCATACCGGCCGATCTCCTAATGATAAACGCATTGTGCGTGAAAAAACCAGTTCGGATAAGATCTGGTGGAGTCCGGTTAATGTGCCGATGGAGCCGGAAAAGTTCGAGGTCCTCTATTTCCGGCTGCTGGCTTATCTCCAGGGCAAGGATGTCTTTGTCCAGGACTGCTATGCCGGAGCGGACCCCAAATACCAGGTACCGATCCGGATCATTACGGAAACCGCCTGGCACAATCTATTTTCCAGGAATATGTTCGTCCAGATCAAGGAATCATCGAAGCTGGCCCATCATGTCCCGAAATTTACCATTATCAACGTTCCCAAATTTCATGCCCTGCCGGAATTGGACGGAACCAATTCCGAGGCCTTTATCATTGTAAATTTCGGAAAAAGGTTGATTTTGATCGGTGGTACCATTTACGCCGGTGAGATCAAGAAATCGGTCTTCACCGTCCTGAATTACCTTTATCCCCAGGAAAAGGTCATGTCCATGCACTGTTCGGCCAATGTGGGCCAGAAAGGAGACGTGGCCATATTTTTCGGTCTGTCCGGTACCGGGAAAACCACCCTGTCCGCCGATCCGGAAAGGTTACTCATCGGCGATGACGAACACGGCTGGAGTGATAAAGGGATCTTTAACTTTGAAGGGGGCTGTTACGCTAAGGTCATTCGCCTTTCCGAAGAGGCCGAACCTGAAATCTATGAGTGCACCAGAAAGTTCGGAACGATCCTGGAGAATGTAGCCATTGATAATGAAACCCGCCGGATCGATTTAAACGATGGCTCTCTGACCGAAAACACCCGGGCCGCCTATCCCATCAGCCATATCAGCCGGGCTATCCGTTCCGGTCTGGCCGGCCATCCTCAAAATATCATTATGCTGACCTATGATGCCTTTGGGGTTTTGCCCCCTATCGCCAGATTAACCCCGGAACAGGCCATGTATCAATTCCTTTCCGGTTATACGGCTAAAGTGGCCGGAACGGAAAAGGGGTTGGGTAAAGAACCTCAAGCCACCTTCAGTACCTGTTTCGGTGCCCCCTTTATGGCCCTTCCCCCAACGGTCTATGCCGAGCTGTTAGGGGAAAGGATCAAAAAACATAAAGTCAAATGCTGGCTGGTTAATACAGGGCTTTCCGGCGGTCCTTTCGGGCTCGGGGAACGGCTCAAAATCGCCTATACCCGGGCGATGATCCACCAGGCTTTGAATGGGAAGCTGGACAATGTGCCTACTGAAACGGATCCTATTTTCAATCTCCGCATTCCCACAGCCTGTGAAGGGGTCCCAAAAGAAATACTAAACCCTCGAAACACCTGGCGTAAGCCCAAAGACTATGATACCAAGGCCCGGGACCTGGCCGAAAGATTCAAGGAAAATTTTAAACAATTTGCGGATAAGGTATCGACCAAGGTCAAGAAGGCCGGGCCGGCCGGGAGTTAGTTTGAAAACAGCATTCAGGGGTCGGGGATCGGGGGTCGGGGTTAGTTTGAAGATAAAGTTTCAAGATGCAAATTAGGACGCAGATTTTAGCCGATCCCGCAGATAACTATTCTTGTTGCGTTCGTAAAAAGCTATGAAACGCCGCATTGCGGCGCTGTATCAGAAAATAACTTGGCAATAAAAAAGCTAAGTTATTTGGAAGTCCAAAAGCGCCGATTTGCGTCATTCCCGCCTTCGCGGGAATGACGAGTTAATACGAGACCATCATTCTTTATATTCAAAATTTGCTTCAGTCTGCGTCCCAAAAGGACATTCCTATAATTTCAAGTCCCTTCAGCGGCCGGAAGTTCCATCAGCCCGGTTTTTTCAAGTAACCTTAAATCCTTTTTCGGCAGGTCTAATATTTCCCGCACCTTTAAGGCCAACTCCCTGGGTGTAAAGGGTTTTTGGAGAAAGGCGGTCTTTTCATTCAGGAGGCCGTGGCGGATAACGGCATCATCAGTATAACCAGACATATAGAGGACCCGGGCTTCAGGATGGATAAGGGTCAACGATTCGGCGGCTTCCCGGCCATTCATCCCGGGCATAACCATATCGGTTAACACCAGGTGGATCAGGGGGGAATACCTTTGGGAAATCAACAGGGCCTGATTGCCGTTACAAGCATCCAGGACATGATAACCACTGGTTTCCAGGCCTTCTTTAATTGAAGTTCGAAGCATGGGTTCATCTTCAATCAACAAAATAGTTTCCGAGCCTTGGGGGGAATGGAGCGGTTCCGCGGTCCTTTCCGGTTTAATGAAAGGCTCGGTCGCTTGAGGAAGGAAGATTTTAATAGTCGTTCCTTTCCCCGATTCACTATAAACCCAAATATACCCCCCGCTTTGTTTAACAATGCCGTAAACCGTGGAAAGCCCCAATCCCGTGCCCTTGCCCTGTCCTTTTGTGGTAAAGAAAGGCTCAAAGATGTGCGATTGGGTTTCCTGATCCATGCCCTCCCCGTTGTCACTAACCGTAAGCAGGGTATACTCTCCGGGGATCACTATAGGGTGCCGGTGGAGATAAGGCTGGTCTATTCGGCAATTGGTGGTTTCAAAGAGGAGTCTGCCCCCCTGGGGCATGGCATCCCGGGCATTGATGGTGAGATTCATGATGACTTGCTCGAGTTGTCCCTTGTCGGCTTTGACCATGCCGGCGGCCGGGTCCAGAGAGGTGATCAGTTCGATATCCTCGCCGATAATGCGCAAAAGCATTTTTTTTATATCTGAGAGGATGGCGTTCAAATCCAGGATTTTGGGTTGGAGGACCTGCCGGCGGCTTAAGGCCAGTAATTGGCGGGTAAGTGAAGCCGCCCGGTCGGCCGCTTTGGTGATTTCCTCCACATAATGATAGGGTTGGGTATTTTTTCCCAGCCCGGCCAGGGTTAGATCACAATAGCCCATAATGGCCATCAAGAGGTTGTTGAAATCGTGGGCCACCCCACCGGCCAACCTTCCAATGGCTTCCAATTTCTGGGATTGATGAAACTGCAGTTCCAGATGTTTGCGTTCGGTAATATCAACGAAACTCTCAATCAGACAGGATCGGCCGCCTAACATAACAGAAACCACCGTCTTTAGAATCGGGATGGTTTCCCCATTGGATTTGGTCAGCGCGTATTCGGAATTCTCCAGACTGCTGTTTAATCCCGAAACAGCCAAAGGGCATTTTTGATTTTCCATTAAACAGAAGGAATGACATGGGGAACCTATGATGGTTTCTTTCGGGAAGCCCATAAGTTCCAGGGCGGTCTTATTGGCATTCATAACCTGGTGTGTTTCTTCGTCGATGATAATAATCCCTGTTCTGATGGAATCCAGGATGGTTTTTAATTCTCTTTTGGCGTGTTCCAGATTCTGGGTGCGACCGGTTATTTTCTGCCTCAGGAGGGCTTCATGGGCCTTTAATTTTTTTGACAAGGATTTATTATGAATTGAGGCGGCCAGTTGCCTGGTTTGAAGCAGGCACAACTGCAATAACCCATTCTCCCACGATTCTACGGGCCGGCTCAGGGAGAGGATAAGGACTCCCAAAATCTCATTGGAAGCCCATAAAGGAAGAATCAGCAGGTGCCTATCTCCGACCAACTTTTCGCCGGAAAAAGCCAGATACCCTTGGTAGGAGTTCAGGGCCGAGGCCACCACCCTTTGATCCACCAATAGGGAGAATTGTTCCTGGGACCAGGGATCGGCTCCTTCGGGACAGGTGACTTGATGATGAAATTCGAAGGTTTCTTTGTTCAATAAAAAGAGGGAGACGGAGATACTATAAGGTAAATATAAAAATATTTCCAATTCTCCTTCGTCCCTGCTTCCCAATGGTGAGACCAGGGCATCAAGAAATTTCCATGGCAAGGTCCTTTCTCCTTCTATGCCAACATGGATCATATCGTTCGATGGGACAGGGTTCCTCATTGGTTGGTCTCTCTATTTTTATAAAAGTACCTGGCAAATGTCCTTATGGTCTTTTAAAAGATCGGGGACCATACACTGGAGCGATCCCGGTTTTAGATGTAATATTTCCAGGGCTTCTTGGTTGGGTTGGGGGATGAAATCATCTCCGGGATGGCCCAATTCAAGGGCCCGGACCAGAATATTGCCTAAATGAACCGCAGCCACCAGCGGATCCGGTATATCCGGAACGATTCCTGTTTCATGGTAACGAATGGCGTTAATAATGGATAGGGGCAATCCCCATCTTTCGGCAATGATGGCCCCGGTTTGGGCATGATCCATCCCGAAAACCGCCAATTCGCCTCCCTGAAGGAGTTGTCGGTTTTTCCTGGAAATTTCCAAGGCCTTTGAGAATTGATCTTCGGCGAACTCAAAAAAAACGAGTCTGCCGATATCATGCAGAATTCCAGCGATGAAATAATTTTCCTGTTTGGTCAGACCCAAGGTCCGGCCCAGGTATTTAGCGGCTATACCGACGCCGATGGAATGGCTCCAGAAATCGACAGGCCGGAAATCCCAAGCAGATCCTTTTTGGGAAAAAAAATCTATGAGGTAAGAAGAGAGGATCAGGTTATAAATTTCATTATAGCCTAAGATTACAACAGCTCGTGAAATCGTATCAATTTGTCCTGGAAAGCCGTAAAAAGGGGAATTGACGATTTTTAAGACTTTCCAGGTTGAGGCCTGATCGCAGGCAATGATGTCGGAGACCTCCTGGATGGTTGACTTTGGGTCGGCTAAGACATCGATCAAAGAAGCGTAGACCGTCGGCAGGGTGGAAAATTCTTCGATATCCTGAATGATTCTACCGGACAGCTCCATAGAAAACCCCATGCCTTTCAGGGCACCAAGAAATGTGAAGGGTTAACGTCTAACGCGTGAAGCGTTACCTTATTAAGCCCTCATGCCCCCAAAGGGCGCCACGAGGTATGAAAATCGGTTCAAGAATAAAGCTCAAAGTTGAAAGCTCAAAGCTCAAAGCGAAACCCCTGGACAGGGTTCAAGGTTTTTGCCTTGTAACTTGCAACTTGCATCTTGAGCCTTTATTTTCTATCTAATCCCGGATCTCTGACCCCCGATCCCTGAAAGCTGTTTTCCAACTAAACCCTCATGACTCGCCGGGTCGCCACGAAGCATGAAAAAGCGAATATCGAATATCGAATATCGAATCATGAATGTTGAAGGAGAGTTTCTTTTAAATTCCGAAATCCGAAATCCGAAATTGGAATCTATTTTCGTACTAAACCTCCCTGCCGGAGGTCCCTTCGGAACCCATTTCCATGACCCGACGAATGGCCTGTTGGACGGCCAGATCGATGACTTCCTCCTCCAGCGGATTATTGGGATGCCAAAAGAGACGTTTATTTATCAGGGTTGTTGCCCGGTTTCGGATTTCCTCATTGATAACCGGGTGATCTTCATTGGACTCCCCACCTTGAACGAGGATCATTTGAACCCCCCAGGTTTTAAGGACGTT
>JACRBX010000148.1 GCA_016219225.1 Deltaproteobacteria bacterium | reverse complement strand
ATCAAAGAGGTTACTATCGCCGCCCGAATCGGAGGGGGAGACCCGGAGGGAAATCCCCGGTTGCGGGCAGCCATCGCCTTGGCCAAAAGTGAAAATATGCCCAAGGATAATATCGACCGGGCCATTAAAAAAGGGACCGGGAGTTTAGATGGTGCAGCCTATGAAGAGGTGGTTTACGAAGCGTACGGTCCCGGAGGCGTGGCCATCCTGGTCCAGGTGTTGACGGATAATAAAAATCGGACCGTGGCCGACATCCGGCATATTTTTACCAAAAACAATGGCAGCATGGGGGAGACGGGGTGCGTGGCCTGGATGTTCGAAAAAAAAGGCTATATTGTTTTTGATAAAAGCAAGATCGATGAAGAGGCCCTGATGGAATGGGCCCTGGAGGCCGGGGTGGACGATATCCGGGAACAGGAAAGCGAGTGGGAAGTCATTACCGCGGTGGAAAATTTAGAAAAGATCCGGGCTGCTCTGGAGGCCAAGAAATGGACTCCCCAGGTGGTGGAAATGACCATGCTCCCTAAAAATACGGTGACCCTGGACGGGAAAAACGCCGAACAAATGTTGCGGTTGATGGAAGCCCTGGAGGATAATGAGGACGTCCAGAATGTTTATGCCAATTTTGATATCCCCGACAAGGTCATGGAGGCCATGGGATAGAGAATGGCCTCCAGGCAGCCTGGCCGCACCCTGGGTATCGATCCGGGTTCTCAAATAACCGGATTCGGGGTTTTGGAAAAAAACGGGGCCCGGATCAAGCAGGTCCACATGGGATTTGTCCGCCTGACCCCTTCCCCCTCTCTTTCTCTAAGGCTTGAGCATTTGCACCAAACCCTAAAGCAGGTGATTGATGAATACCGGCCAACCGACCTGGCGGTAGAAAAGGTCTTTTTTGCCAAGAACGTTCATAGCGCCTTGACCCTGGGCCATGTTCGCGGTGTGGTTTTGTTGACCGCCGTGGAGTCAGGAATGGAGGTTTTTGAATACAGCGCCCTGGAGATCAAAAAGGCTGTTACCGGCTACGGCCGGGCCGATAAAAATCAAGTCCAGGAAATGGTTAAGATCCTGTTAGGGGTCTCATCCATCCAAAATAAAGATATTTCCGATGCCCTGGCAGCGGGGATTTGCCATTTAAACTGGTTTTATCCTGTCAAGGAAAAGGAATGATCGCTTTCCTGGAAGGCCGCCTGTTATCCAAATCGCCTGAATATATCATTGTTTCGGCCCAGGGGATCGGCTATCAGGTGGCGGTTCCCCTCTCTTCCTTTTACGACCTTCCGGCCCTGGAGCAAGGGGTCCGACTCCATATTTATACCCATGTCCGACAGGATGCCATTCAGCTTTTTGGTTTTCTGACCCCCAACGAAAAAGAAATATTTCTGCTCCTTCTCGGGGTCTCCGGAATCGGCCCGAAGGTGGCCTTGAACATCCTTTCCGGCATTTCTTCCCAGGAACTCTCCCAGGCCCTGATGGCCGAAGACAGCGCCCGGATTCAAAGGATTCCAGGGATAGGCAAAAAGACGGCGGAACGGATCGTACTGGAATTGAAAGACAAGATAAAAAAATTGAGTTCAGGTTCCTTGCCTGATTTGGTCCGGCAGGTCAAAGAGGGAACCCCCTGGGAGGATGCCCTTTCCGCCCTGGTCAATCTGGGCTATCCTAAGGCCATCGCCGAGAAGGCCTTAGGGCTGATAAAAAATGATACCGAAGATACGATTTCCCTTGAAGACCTTCTTCGAAAAGCATTAAAGTCATTGTCGAGATGAATTCCGAACGGATTATCAACCCCGAAATTACCGAAGAAGAAAGACACCTGGATATCGGCCTGAGGCCCAAGGGCCTTTCTGAATTCATCGGTCAGGAAGAGGTCAAGAATAATTTAAAGATTTTTATTCAGGCCGCCCTGGAAAGGGGAGAGGCCCTGGACCATGTTCTCCTTTACGGGTTTCCGGGACTGGGGAAAACCACGCTGGCCAATATTATTGCCCAGGAACTGGGGGTTAATCTGAAGGGCACATCAGGCCCGGTGGTCGAACGGCCCGGGGACCTGGCGGCCCTCTTGACCAATTTACATGCCAAAGATTGCCTGTTTATCGATGAGATCCACCGCTTAAATCATGTGGTGGAAGAAATCCTCTATCCGGCCATGGAGGATTTTCAATTGGATATCATGATCGGACAAGGGCCCAGCGCCAGGTCTATCAAGCTGGACCTGCCCAAATTCACCCTGGTCGGTGCCACGACCCGGGCCGGTCTGCTTACTCCGCCCTTGCGGGATCGTTTCGGAGTGGTCCTGCGGGTTGATTTTTATTCTCCGGATGAATTAAAGACGATTTTAATAAGATCGGCAGAGATATTGAGGATACCGGCGGAAGAAGCCGGGATCATGGAAATCGCCCGACGGTCCAGGGGAACTCCCCGGGTGGCTAATCGGATCTTAAGACGGGTCAGAGACTTTGCCCAGGTCCGGGCCAATGGTTGCATTACCCTCAAGGTGGCCCAGGAAGCCTTGAAGATGCTGGAGGTGGACCGGCTGGGCCTGGACAAGATGGATCGTAAAATTTTATTGACGATTATCGAAAAATTCAGTGGCGGTCCGGTGGGGGTTGAGGCCCTTTCCGTGGCCCTCGGCGAAGAAAAAGACACCCTGGAGGATGTCTATGAACCATTCCTGATCCAATGCGGATTCCTGAACCGGACGCCCAGGGGCAGGGTAGCCACCCCTCTGGCCTATGGCCATTTCGGGAAAAAATGCCCCCAGGAATTTCAAGGAAACCTGTTTGAAGGGCCTTGATCTTTCAGTCGTCTATATGGTAAAAAACTAACGAAAGATATTTGAAATTTTTTTGTTGCTGGTTACTGGTTGCTCGTTACTCGTTTTAACGAGCAACGAACTGCCGCAACCCGTAACATTGAAACGGTTTGAGATAAATTTGCAGATGGGTTTTAAAAGAATTTAACCTTGAGACCAATAGTGAATGGCCGGGGGACGGAAATGCGATGAACGCCATCACCTTTTTCAGTCTAAAAGGGGGGACCGGAAAAACGACCCTCAGTAGTTCCGTGGGTTGGCTCCTGGCCGAAGAAGGTCGTTCCGTTTTGATGATCGATCTGGATCCCCAGGGCCATTTAACCCAATCGCTCCGGGGGAAGCCCGCAAAAAATCAAACTTCCCTGTATTATGCCCTGATCCATGAACGCCCCCTGACCGCAGCGGTTGTCCCCACCTCCCATCCGAAGCTTTCTTTAATCCCGGCTACGGAGGACCACCTTTATTTGAATAATGCCCTGATTTCCAAGCCCTGGAGGGAATGGAAACTAAAAGATGCTTTATGTGCCATGTATCCCTTTCCGTATGATCTGGTGGTTATAGATGTCGGGGCCAGTTTGAGTTTGGTGACTTATAATGCCCTGTTTGCCGCCCAGGTCCTTATTATTCCGGTTTTACCCGACGTCTTTTCTTATCTCAGCCTGAAAAACCTTTTTACTTTTTTAGAGAAAACCTGCAAGGATTTTAAATTTAATTTTAAGATGATCTGGGTCCTGATGAATAAGTTGAATAATCACCGCCCCCTGGATCGGGAAAACCGGGATGCCTTAATAAAGTATTATAAAAAATTTTTAATGCCGGTCATGGTCCGGGAAGACTTAAAATTTTCTCAAGCCATAAAACACCAAACACCCGTTACCACCTATGCCCCTCAGTCATCAGCGGCCCGGGATTTGAGGAAAGTTGTCCATTTTTTAGAAGGGATGTTAGCGAAATCAAAACCCCTCAAACGTCTATAACCAAGGAGATCGGCCCATGAACGATATTTATGAAGCAAATGCCCCCATGCAGTTCCCTTCCCCTAAGGAACAGCCCGCCCTGGAACAGGAATCCATGGAGGGAGGGGTCCTGAAGGCCCCGCCGGTGAAAGAAACCGTAGAGCGCTGGAAAAAAGAGGTCATCGATAAGATTCAATACTTGAGGGAAAATTTAGAACTCACCGGCCAGGAAAAAGAGGCCCTCTCCCAGGAAGTGGACCGGCTCCAGGGGGACCTGGCTGATTCCATGCAGCGGATTCAGGAGTTGGAGGGCCAGTTGTCGGAAGCCCTGGAGACCTTCAATACATTATTGAACGAGGTCTCCCTGGCCCTGGAGAGTTGATAGCTCTGATTAGTTCGGAGTGATGCGTTCAGAGCGCGGAGCAAAGAGAAGCGAACCTTTTGAACTCCGAACTCCGAACTCAAAAACTTACTCCACCTCCACGGTCCAACGCCATTCGTCTTTCAAAGTTCCTTTTTGGATGCCGGTAATGGTTTGGTAGAGGTCGGCCGACAACTTGCCGATTTCGCCGTTGTTTATGGAAATACTTGAGCCGTTCCAGCTCAGTTCACCAATAGGAGAAATGACCGCCGCGGTTCCTGTTCCAAAGGCCTCTTCGAACAACCCGTCGGCCTGGGCTTCATACAATTCCTGGACGGAAATCTTTCTTTCCCGAACCGGAATCCCCCAACTGTTCAGTAATTGAATCGTTGATTCCCGGGTAATGCCGGGGAGAATGCTCCCTTCCAGGGCCGGGGTGATCACCTCCCCATTGATTTTGAAGAAGACGTTCATGGTCCCCACTTCTTCCACATATTTTTTCTCCACCCCGTCGAGCCATAAAACCTGGGTAAATCCTTTTTGATTGGCCTCCACCTGGGCCTTCAAGCTGGCCGCATAATTCCCAGGGGTTTTGGCATAGCCCATTCCGCCTTTCACGGCCCGCACGTATTGTTCTTCAACGTAGATTTTTACCGGGTTGATCCCCTCGGGATAATAGGCCCCCACAGGAGAAAGAATGATAATAAATTGATAGGTATTGGAGGGTCTCACCCCCAGGTAAGGGTCTGTGGGAATCACAAAGGGACGGATATATAAAGAAGTGCCCTCTTCCGCAGGCACCCAGTCTTTATCCACGGAGACTATGGTCTTAATGGCTTCGACTCCCATGGCCGGGTCCAGGGAAGGGATACAGAGTCGGTCATTGGAAAGATTAAGCCGTTCCATGTTCTTGTCCGGGCGAAACATTAATATCCTTCCATCCGCCGTGCGGTAGGCCTTTAATCCCTCAAAAATAATCTGCCCGTAGTGGAACACCATGGTGGAAGGATCCAGCCGCAGGGGGGCATAAGGGACGATCCTGGGGTCAAACCAACCTTTATCGGTTGAATAATCCATAATAAACATGTGATCGGTAAAATACTTCCCGAATCCCAACTGGGTTTGATCCGGCTTGGGTTTGGATAACCTGGTTCTTTCTATTGAGATGGATTTCTCCATAGCCATCAGTCTCCTTTGCCTGGCAAAATCGATAGGGCATTATATATTTATGAAGCTGCAAAATGTCAACCCTTTCCTCTGTAGATTAACTTGACAATTTTTTCTTTTAGATCCACATATAGAGGCAGGTAGTAAACCGACCTGTCCTCCCCCTTCACCCTCTCCCTTGAGGGAGAAGGCAGGGGTGGGGAGGGACGCCACGAACTTAAGAAGGATTTGCTTTTGAATTTAAAACGAATCGGCGACATCAGCCTCAAATGGAAGCTGATCATTCCTTTTCTTTTTCTGGCCGCCATGGGAGCGGCTACACTGTTTCTGGTTTCCTATCGCTTTCAGTCCAGCCTGATTCAGGTCAATGAAGAGCAGAGGCTTAAAAATCTGTATCAGGTTTTTCTGAATGATATTACCCTTAAAAAGAATATGGCCTTGAGCCTGGCCTATCTGACGGCCCGGAACCCTGCCGGGGCTGCGGCCCTGGCTCGCAGGGACCGCCCCCGACTGATCGCACTCTTTTCCCCGGCTTATACCATCCTGCATCGGGATTTCGGTGTCCGGCAGTTCCATTTTCATGTGCCGCCGGCCCGTTCTTTCCTCAGACTCCATGCCCCGGGTCAACACGGGGAAAAAATGGAGGCCTTTCGACCGACGATCAATCGCGCCCGGGAGACCGGGATCGGGGTGGGAGGCATTGAAATGGGGGTTCTGGGGTTGAGTATCCGCAGCGTGGCGCCCGTTTTTTACCGTGGCCGCCAAGCCGGTACGGTGGAATTCGGACTCTCCCTGGAAAAGCCGTTGTTGGAGGAGTTCAAGAAAAAATACAATGCCGAAGTAGTCCTCTTCCTGCAGGAGAAAACCGGTCGGGAAATCCCCCGGGTATTTGCGGCCACCGTGGACCAGCCTGTTCCCCCGGAGACACTTTTCCGTCATTTGTTGCGTTCGGGAGAGATACTGGTTCAGACGGAAACGCAGGCTATGAGGAAGATGGCCGTGATTTTCGGGCCCATACGGGATTTTTCGGGGCGTATCATCGGCCTGGTAAAAATAAGTGTGGATCGCAGTCCCTCCCTGGCCCTGCTCCACCGGTATGCCCTGTTGGCCGCTGCCCTGGGATTGATCGGCCTGATCGCCTCGATCCTTTTCGTCTGGTTCATCTCGGTCGTCTTTACCCGGCGCATCGATGCGGTCATAAAAGGAGCCGATGAAATTGCCTCGGGCCGCAGCGATACCCGGATGCCGGTAAAAAGCGGCGATGAACTCGATGTCATGGCCCGGGCCATCAATCGAATGCTGGGATCCCTGGAAGCCTCCCAAAGCCGGCTCCGGGAATACGCCCAGAATTTAGAGTTGATGGTGGAACAAAGGACCCGGAGCCTTAAGGAGTCCGAGCAGACCTATCGGACCCTGGTTGAAAACGTACCTGTGATTGTCTATATGATCAGACCTGACGGGGAGACTCTGTTTTTAAACCGGGCTACGGACCAAATGATTGGAATAGCCCAGGAACAGTTAAACGGACATTACGAAATTTTGGCCCGCCATATTCACCCCGACGACCGGGCCCGGGTCTTATCTCTGCGGGAGGAAAGCCTGAACAGGAGACAGGAACTCCACGTTGAATATCGACTGGTCCATGAGGATGGCACCCTGGTTTATTGTTTTGACCATGCGGTCCCGGTAGTTAATGAAAACCGGGAATTTTACCGGATGGACGGTATCATCATTGATGTGACGGTTCAAAAGGAACTCCAGGAAAAAAGTCTTCAAGCCCAGGAATTGGAAACCCTGGGACAGATTTCATCTCGCCTGGCCCATGAATTGCGCAATCCGCTGGTTTCCATCGGAGGGTTGGCCCGGCGAATCGTCAAATCGTTCGAAGCAGCCGACGACCGGGCGGAGAAAGGGCAGATGATCCTGGAACAGGTACAAAAACTGGAAAAGATCCTGACCATGATGCTGACTTATATCGCACCCCAGGCGGTAGCCCTGCAGCCCGGGAACCTGAACCAGTTAATCATACAGGCTATTGAAGGACTGCGAATGAAATTACAGGACAGCGGCTTTTCTGTTAAATTAAACCTGGATCCAAGTCTGGGGCTGATTTCAATGGACGAAAACCTGTTGGAAAAAGCCCTGGCCAACCTGATGGAGAACGCCTGGAGTCGGATGGGAGAAACAGGTGCGCTGGAATTGACTACCCACAAAAACGGCGGGGTCGCCATCGTGACGCTGGCCTATCAGGTCCCCTATATTGCTGCTGACGACATTGACCATTACTTTTACCCTTTCACAGTCGACTACTCGACTGTAACCAATGCGCCTGTTTCGGACCTGGTAGATGTCTCCATTCCCAAGGTGGTCATCCACAGGCATGGCGGGAAGATCACCATCATCAAGGAAGACGACCATCGGATAAAGATCACCATCTCTCTGCCCTTTTACCAAACTCCGCTTCGGGTTCCGGACTCCCATCAATCAGCTAACTGAGTATCCGTTTGATTCTTAAATTGCCATTAGTTTTGGATAGAATGTGAAGGTTAAACGATAATAAAGGTCTCATCGGCGGGAGTCAGTTTTTCCACCCCCTCTTTTAAGATAACCACGGTGTTTTCAAACCCTATGGCCGCCTTTTCCAAAACTATTTTTAATTCCAGGGCCATGGTCATCCCTTCTTTCAGGGGGTAGGCGTGGCCCTGGGCCAGAAAAGGGAATTCGTCGATTTCCAGACCTATCCCATGAGCCACGAATTTTACCTTCTGACCTTTGGGCCCGAGAAATGAGTCTTCATACCCCAGCTCTTTGGCCGCTTTCAAGGCAAGCCGGTAGAGGGATTCGGCTGAGTTGCCGGGGCGAAGATGTTCCAGGAGACGGCCTTCTATCTCCACAAGGGCCCGGTAGGCCTTTAAATATTCCTTTGAAGGTTTCCCGATGGAGAACATGCGGGTCTGATCCACCTGGTAGCCGTTGTAACAGTTACCAAAGTCGATCAGAACAGGCTCCCCGGTCTGGATGGGTTTTAAACCGGCTCCCATAGGAAAGGCCGGGTTGAGACCTAAGCCAGCGAAGGGGGCATCGTTACGACTTTGAAAGGTCCCGCTCTGGCCGCTGATCACATGCCAATTAAAGGCCCAACTGTTAAACCCCCGGCTGCGCAAAATATTCTGGTCCCCCCGTGCCAGGGCTTTTTGGATCATCGAGCCGGCCAGTTCCATCTCCGTTAAACCTTCTCTTAAGAGTTCCGGAACGGCCCGGTATACCTGAGAGCCGATCTCTCCGGCCCTTTGCATTTGCCTGATTTCAAAGCCGGATTTGACTGCCCGCAGGTGGCGAAGGTCGGTTGAAATATCCTTGGCTTTTTTCCACTTGAGCTGATCTTCAAGAAACTGAACCGTATTGATCGGCAGGCAATCCATTTCCAGCCCGATCCGGTCCGGGATCTTGTGCCCATAGTGCAAAAGGGTCTCGGCTAATTTGCTTAAGGAAGACAACGGCTTAATCAGAGATAAAGGGGATTCGGCCAGGGCTCTGGAAAGGTCTTTTTTGACCAGCAGTACGGGTTGTCCCTGACCGGGAACCAAAAGGAAGCCTTGCTGCATGGTGCCGCTGAGATAAAAGAGATCTACATTTTGGTAGATTAAAGCGGCATCAAGGTCCTTATCCCTTAAGATCTCCTGAAAAGCTGATATTCTAGACCCTATTTCCTCTTTGGGGGTCAGGGTAGATTGGTAAAAGTCCGGGAAAGTCATTTTGGGTTTCATTTTTTTTAACCGATCTATATTTTTTTTAAATGGATCTTAATGATATTAGAATGGTAATATAAATTCGTTGGTAACAAAAGGAAAAAAGCTTTTTCCCGAGGCTATAGGCGATGGGCAAGAGGCAATAGCTTGGGTCACCACGAAGCATGAAAAAGCGAATATCGAATCATGAATGTTGAAAGAGAGTTTCTTTTAAATTCCGAAATCCGAAATTGGAATCTATTATCGAACTAAAGGAGACCACTGCCATTATGAAAGTCAATAAAATCGATCATATCTGTATCGCCGTTAAGAACCTGGAAGAGGCCAGGAAGCGATGGGAACCTTTCCTGGGCAAGTCGGGACCGGATGATGCCTATATCGATGAATCCGAAAAGATCCGGGTGGCCCGTTATTGGATAGGCGAAGTCGGTTTTGAGCTCATGGAATCCACTACCCCGGAGGGCGATGTGGCCAAATTTATCGAGAAACGGGGCGAAGGGGTCATGCTGCTCAGTTTTAATGTGGATAACACCCGGGCAGCCGTGGAAGAGTTGAAAGGCAAGGGCTACCCCTTTATCCCTGATTCCAAAGGAGAAATCGCCCGCCCTTTCCGGGATTGCGAATTCGCCTTTGTCCACCCCAAAAAATTGAACGGGGTCCTGACCGAGATTATCGATTATAAATGGACACCTGAATAGGGTCTCCCCATTTTTCTCCTCTGGGAACGCGATTTTTTCCCTCGCATCTTCCACCTCAAAAATCGTCCTATAAAATTTCCCATCTGTAAAATGGAAAGGGGGGTGGTCACTACATCCACCTTTCCCTGGCGGATGGCTGAAAAAATCGATTCCATATCTTTTGAGGCGTAAATGAGAGAAAAGGTGGTCCCTAATTGCTCTAAAAAATGGGCGTCCGAATTTCCTAAAAGGGGCAGACCGGAAGAACGGGACAATTCAATAGCCCGTTGGTTGAAGTCTATATGGGGAGAATAAAAATGGCAATATTCCAAGGCATGGAAAAAATTGAGATTGTCCTTCAAAAAACCGTTTAAAGAATGGAGTCCCGGGAAATAGGGGTGGGGCGCAATGACCAGACTATCGGGACGATTCATGGCGGCCAGGGAAGGGAAATCCGGGAAAAAGGTGTTAGGAGGAGGATTCAAAAGAAGGACATGACGGTTTTGAACAGTGATCTCCATGCCGGGGATGAGCAGTATACCCAGGTCCCTGGCAAAGGAGAAGAGCTCCTGGTCGAAAGTCCGGCGTTGATGATTGGTGATAGCCAGAACCTCAAAGCCTTCCTCTGCCGCGCCAAGGATCAGTTCCCGGGCTGTATAGTGGACCCTATCCAAAGGATCTTCTGCTGTATGGATATGCAAATCGGCTTTTAAAGGCCTTAATTTAATCGGGTTATCTTGCAACATGGTATGTTTTTCTGACCTGCTCTTTTTTTATTTTATCTGATTTATCAGGACAATGCAAGCGCTTTGCCGACGAGGATGTCCCGGGCGGTGTCGAAGCGGCCTTTGGTTTCGGTGTCGAGCATGGGGGTTCCTTAATCGTCAGTGGATGGAGTGGACTTGGTGGACCGGGTGGACAAAGGACGCGAAGACCGTTTTTCCAAAGTGGGGTTGCCCTATCACCATAAACCTTTTTTATGCTTGAGCATCTCCATAAAGGCTTCGGTCCTGGTTTGAAACTGGGCCAGGGAAAAGTTGCGCTCATCCATGTGGTCCCCGTCGATAATGACCGACGGGATGCCCAATTCTTCTTCCAGTGCCCGTTTGATATCCATCTGACCCAGGGTAATGGGAGCGCAGGATTTGTTCCGATGGAAGACGACCCCGTCAATAACGTAATCTCTGCAAGCTTTGAGGACCATTTCTTTCCTTTTTTTGATGGAGACGCAGGAAACCAGGGAATAGGACAAAAGGCTTTTGCGGGCCAGTGCCTCGATCGGATCATCCCCCTCCAGTCTGATGGACCAGGCCGAAGAATAGGTTTCAGCCACTACCACGCCGTTCATCTTTTCAAAGGACTTTAAGAGTCCCAGGTTGTACCAGGGAGGGATATTGTCCCAGAAGAGCCGCACCTGCTCCTCTTCTATGACCCCGATCTTGTTTTCCGCCCGGGCCGCAACCTCGTCCCTGACCTGGGTTAGAAAATCAACCGCTTCCCGGGTCCCCTGGCGGGTGACCATGACAAACATGATACCGATCTCGGCCGCTGAAAAAGGGGAAGGAATATAACGGCGATAGGCCATAATCTCCTCCCAGAGGATAGAGGCCTGATTCGATAAGCCCACGACTTCCTTAAGCCGGTCATAATCCAATTTCTTCCCGGTGGTCTTGGTTAAAAAATCGATCAGCCGGTACATCTCGCTGACCGCATATCGGACATGATGGTCCTGCACCTGTTCCGCCGCCACTTGCGGTAAATCGGCCGAAAAGATCCTGGCCTCCGGAAAGCGGTCTTCCAGGATATGGAAGATCTTCATGGCCGGCACACAGCCCCCGCCAAAGGAAAGGAGGAGGTCCGGTTCCGGTAAGGCCAGAGGGGTGCCGCCTTCCTTCATCAGCCCATGCACATAGCCGATAATATTTCTGAGATAACCGCAAAGGTCCCTGGAATATCCCAACGCCTCGGCAATCCGGAAGTTTTGCGGGGCATAGCCAAAGGCGGCACAAAGGGGGGACCAGTTTTCCGGAAAGACCGGTTGAAGGTCCATGGCGTAAAAGATTTCAATGGCCCCGTTCATAGGGGGCATCCAGCCTACGGGCTTGCCCTTGGCCCTGGCCTCCAGACATTCCTGATAAAATCGAAGGACCAACTGGTTCAAGGCCTTGGCGGCTTGCAGCCTTTTTTGAGAAGGAGGTCTCATTTTCAAGTTATACCCTTATGCCCCTATGAGTCACCAATGAAACAGGAAAATAGATTCAAGGTCCAAGGTGTTCACACTTGAAACTTGCATCTTGCATCTTTAAACTTCATTTTCGAACTAACCCCGCCCATGGATCTCCAGAAAGGCCTCCAAACGGGTCCGTTGGGCCTCGGTCAAACCCGAATCCTCTATCTCCAAAAGGATATGGGGCAGGCCTTCTTTATTAAAAGCCTCAGAGAGAATGGGGTAGTCCGCTAAATGGGGGGTGCAAAATTTTTGTAGCAGAAAGATCACCCCTCCGGCGCCGGAATGCCTGACCAGATCCATCAACAATGGGAAACGATCCCTGGCCCTTTGCCTGGCCGGGCAGGGAAAACGATGGAGATAACGGTCTGTGAGACGATCCAGAGGGTCATTTTTTTCACCGGGTCCTTCACCTGCCGGGGGATAAAAAGAGCGCAGGCCGGTACACAGGTCATCGGCTACGACATCCATTCCCAGATCCTCCAGGGCCTCCAAGGTCTTGGGATCATCGAGGAGACTTCCGGAAATCAAAATCGGAAATCCCCGGGCCGCCTTTATAACTTCCTGGCCTTGTACCTCCTTAACCAGGGCTTCAAGAAGCTGGAGGTAGGTTTCCGGCGGGGCGACAAATCCGGCCAGCACGATAGAGAATAGATCTTTGGCCGACAGCATCAGACGACCCTGATAGCGCCTTTCATAAAGATCCGCCAGCAGGCCTCTGACCCTTTCATATATTTTTAGGGATTGCGACAGGGCCTCCAGACTGAACCGGCCGCCATGGGCCTCTAATTTTTGAATGAGCTCTGAAAAAATGGAACGGAAAAAGGCCCGGGCCTCCGGGTTTCGGTTATAAGGAAGGGGCAGGGTATGATAAAATCCGAGCCGGATATTTTCTTCCCAGATGTTGGTCAGACCACAGGCCACATCACAGGTATAGCCCTGGACCATCCCGGAAAGATAATCGTATCTGCCTTCCAGGGCCTTTTCCAGGGCCCGTCGCATATAAGGACAGATAAAGGATGGGGCCAGGGTATAGGCCTTTTGAATCGGACCGGATTCACCCAGGATTCTGACAGGGATAAACCCCGAGGCATGAATCAGTTCAACCGGGGTATAGGTGCAGAAATAGCCGACAAGCGGAGTTTGAAGGGACAGGGCGCGGTGCTTTTCCGGATACCCTTCAATCCATTCCATAAATGCTTGGATAGATTCTGTCATGCCCCCTATCCTAACCCATAAAACTTTCTAAAATCAACCTTCATCCTCCTTAATTTTCAGAGAACATCCTGTTTGCCGGCCGCCGAATTTTCCGGCGATCCGGTTGTGCATAGAGGGGTTGTCAGAATTGAAATCCTGCTTCCAACAGAGGTCCGCTCACCCTGCTATCCAATTTTACATCACTCTGATCGATGGCAATTTCTTCATAGCGGTACCCGGCACTAACAAAGATAAAGTCAAAAATTTTATATTTAACCCGACCAATCAGATCATAGTGATGATTGGAATTGTAAGCAACCACCCGGACTTCTCCCTCCAGGGAAAAAAAGTCTACGGGTTTGACCTGGAATCCAAGGTAAACCATAGGCATAACCAAATAAAAACTTCTGGCTTCTGAATTGCCGCCCTGGGTTATCCCGGCTTTTATATCCATAACCCGCATATTCAATCCCCCATCGATATTAATTTTCCCCAGGGTGGCCTGTTTCAGAAAAGGTACTCCGTAAAATAAGGCCAGATCATAGTGATCAAGCCTAAGAGTGGACGAAAAAGGGATATCGGCATTGAATGTTTGATTGCCGAATTTAAAGGAGACATTTTTAGTAGCCGTTCCATCAAAGCCAAGGGGTGTGGCCAGGATGTAAAAATTGGGGATAAGGAGGGGCATGTCAATTTTAACCCGGCCAAAAAATTGGGTACCCGATGAGTATTTCAGATCGTTAATCAAGTCGAGGGAATCCCCTTTATAACCCACCTTTCCCTGCGGCTCTTGATTCCAGATGCCGATAGCCGCCTCAAGGCCAATAGCCAGACTGAGTCGGGGAAACAACAACAAGGGAAGCCCTATAATCATTGACCAGAAAAAGGTCTTCTTCTTAAACATTTTATTTTAGACTCCTTTAACTTGATGGTATAGGAATTTCCTTTTTTGTCTCGCAAAGGCGCAAGGAGATAAATGACTATGGCATTGCTTTGTTATTAATCATTTTTTATGGACTCGTAAAAAGTCTCTCCGGCCGTCACCCCGGTGGAAACCGGGAACCAGACCATTGAACCTGGATTCCGGTTTCCACCGGAATGACGTTTCGCGTGGTTCGGCGACTTGTTACGAATTGATCATTTTTTGCGTCTTTGCGCCTTCGCGTGAGATGTTTTTATAGTCCGCCTGAAGGGCGCTAAGTACTTTTATCCAGCATGGTTTCTTCTTTAATCATCTTCGGCCCCTATTCTATCTTGACTGAAGAAAAAAGCAAGTTCTGAATGTTCCATATCTAGGAGGGGTTGACTCTGGAAACCCTGTTGACAGAAAGACATCGATTTAGTAGTTTTTAGTTTGAAAATAGAAAAATTCAGGCTATAGGCACGAGGCTATATGCGAATAAGAACCCATAAACCCGTTTAACCATGCCCATCGCCTATTGAACTTAGCCCCTAAAAAAAATTTTCATCCTTCGTAGCGCACTGAGGGGCATGGGGGCTTAACACGAAAGATTTTGCGGATTGGGAAAGGAGTCTTAGCGATGGCCAGGGTATCGGAAGTTTTTGTTCGGGCATTAAAAGAAGCGGGGGTAAGCCATGTCTTCGGTATCCCCAGCATTCACAATATCGGGCTTTACGATGCCCTGCGGGAAGAACCGGAAATCCGGCACATCCTTTGCCGGCATGAATCCAGCGCCACCCATATGGCCGACGGTTACGCCCGGGCCGGAAAAGGGGTAGGGGTCGTCATTACCTCTACCGGTCCCGGTGCCGGGTATCTGACGGCCCCCCTCATCGAGGCTTGGGGAAGCTCCTCCCCGGTCCTGGCCATCACGACGAATATTGCCGCCAACAAGATCGGAAAGGGCACGGGGACCCTCCATGAACTGGAAGAGCAGGACCTTATTTTCAAAAACATGACCAAGAAACGATTTTGCATTCGGCCAGGGGACGACGTAGTTACGATGGTGTCCATGGCCGTTCAAACGGCCTTTTCCGGTCGAACCGGTCCGGTCTATCTGGAAATCCCGACAGACCTCTGGGACCAGAATGTCCCCAGGAACGGAGTGGCAGGGTCTTCTCAGGGGCCGGCTATCGATCCGGATCAAGGATACGAAAATCTCGATCAGGCGGCCGGTCTCCTCTGCGAGGCCGAACGGCCCGTGATCGTTGCCGGTACCGGTGCGGTTCGGGCCGGGATCGGTGAGGAGATACGGGTCATTGCCGAGGCGCTCCAGGCGCCGATAGTCACCGGTGCCGAGGGGAAAGGCCTGGTCCCCGAAGATCATGATCTGGCCTTCGGCAACGCCGCCCGACGCGGGACGGTCCGGGAGATACTGGGGTCCTGTACGGTAGCCCTGGCCATCGGGACCCGGCTGCGTAACGTGGATTATCAGCGGCGGGGCGTGTCCCTGCCCCGGCTGATTCATGTGGACTGGGACGACACCTGGATCGGCAAGAATTATCCTGCCGAGATGAGATTCACCGGCGATATCCGGACCATTGCCCGCCGGCTTTCGGAAATGGTCACAGCCAAGGTTCATGGGATGGGAAACAGGGGAGAGCGGATTCCGGCCTTGCAAGACAGGATCAGGAAGGAACGGGAGATTATCACCAAAGAATGCCTGGAAATAGGATACCTCGACACCCTGCGCCGGGTCATCCCCCCCAACGGCAGCCTGGTGGTCGACAACACCATGCTGGGATACTGGGCCGAATATTTCTACCCTTCCTTAATGCCCGGCGGATTGGTGACCGCCAAGGGTTCGGCCATAATCGGCTTCGGATTTTCCGCCGCCATCGGTCTGAAAATCGCCTGTCCTGAACGGCCGGTGGTTGCAGTAAGCGGAGATGGCGGGTTTTTTTATGGCGCCCAGGAACTTTCCACCTGTCGTCGTCACGGGATCGGCTTTCCCGTGGTTGTAGTCAATGATGGGGCTTACGGGATGATCGATCTCCTGCAACGACAGTTTTACGGCCGGGGGGACTTCGAAACGAACCTGATCAATCCCGATCTTCCGGCTTTTGCCGCCTCCTTCGGCATCGGCGCCGAGCGGGTCGATAGCCCCCAGGGGCTGGAGCAGGCACTGAAGTATGCCCTGACGTCAAAGGAAATGCGGCTTATCGAACTGGCGGCCTCTTTTACCAAAAATCCTTTTATAAGATATTAACAGGTTGCTGAAAAAGGCCCATCTACTGCGTTGCCCTCATCCTTCGTCATTGCGACGTACTTCAATGTACGCCTCATTCCTCAGGATTTCTGGCGCCTTGTACCTGAACCTTTTTGAGCAACCTGTGAAAAAGGAGTTTTTCCGCATCTTGTTAAATTTAAATTCCTATACTATGCAGTTAATTCTCCGGAATATACCGCAGCTCGGCTTTCAACACCTTACCGGCCGGGTTTCGGGGAAGGCTGTCCTTAAATTCCACAAACTTCGGAACCTTGTAATCGGCGAGACATTCGGCACAGTATTGTCTGATCTCTTGTTCGGTGGCGGTTTCCTGGGTTTTTAATACCACACAGGCCTTTACCGCTTCCCCCATAACCTTATCCGGAACCCCCACGACGGCTACTTCCAGTATTTTGGAATGACTCGACAGCGCATTTTCCACTTCCAGGGAATAGACTTTCTCCCCGCCACGGTTGATCATATCTTTCTTACGGTCCAATAAGTAAATAAAGCCTTCCTGATCGATTTTCCCTATATCTCCCGTGTGCAGCCAGCCATCCACAATCGTCGCCCTGGTGGCTTCCGGGTTTTTCCAGTAGCCTTTAAAGATTTTGGGGCCTTTCAGCAGAATTTCCCCCGTGTTTTCCGGGGGCAGTTCCCGACCTTCTTCATCCACGATCTTAGCGTCCGACATGGGAAGCAATTTTCCGACCGCGTTTATCTTGCGATAAACATCCTCAAAGGGTGTCGAGGTAATAATCGCAAAACTTTCCGTCAACCCGTATCCCACACTGATCTGAAGTTGCGGCAGTTTGCTGGAAATACCCTTGACCATTTCCTCGGTAGCAAAAGAGCCGCCAAACAGGGCTGTTCTAAAAGAAGAAAAATTGTACTGATCAAAATCCGGATGATTGATCATGAGCCAGATGACATTCACGACGCCCATATAGTGGGTCACCCTTTCCCTGGAAAGGGTCTCTAAAAAATCCAGGGTCTTAAATTGTCGCAGATAGACGCAGGCCACGCCGCTGAAAATCGGAGGAAGCATCACGCAGGCCAGTCCGGTGATATGGAACAGGGGGATGCAGCAGATCATCTTATCTTCCGGTTGAAAAAGAACAAAGTCACTGACCAGCATGGCCGTCAGGGTCAGACCCTGTTGATGGAGTAAGGCGCCCTTCGGTTTTCCGGTGGTGCCTGAAGTATACAAAATAGCGGCCTCATCGGATTCCGATAAGGTGGCTCGTGTAAAACCCTCTTCCTGATGTTCCTGCAATATGGAAAAAGGGGCTGTTCCCTCGGGCGTCTGAGATCCAATAAAAAAAATCTTCTCAATCGTTTTCAGCCGGTCCCGCACTGATGAGATAAACGGCCAGTACTCTTCATCAACGATCAGGACTTTGCTTTCCGAATCGTTTATCTCATAGGCCAGTTCCTCTCCTTTGAACCGGGTATTGAGAGGCACCACAACGGCCCCCAGTTTCATCAAAGCGAAAAAAGATAAAGGAAATTCAAGTTGTATGCCCAGGAGCAGGGCCACATGGTCTCCCCGTTTTACCCCCCATTTTCCCAGTCCGGCAGCAATCCGGTTGACGGTCTCGTCGAATTTCCGGTAAGTCAAACGCCGGTCACCGGCAATAAAGCCTTCTTTCTCCGGATACCTTTTGACGGTTTTTTCCAGCAACTCCACCACATTCTTCGGCCTGTCCCTGAAAACCGGACCTTTAAAGTCCGGTCCCTCTTCCTCGATGAGTTCCCAGCCCATTTTACTTTTTAAGGTTTCCATTCCATCCCCATTGTGTTTATTATATTTTTCTCTTGATCTATGAAAAGATAGACTCCGAGGCATCATAAAATGGTAAAGGAACAAAGGTCAAGGAGAAAAAAGGAGGTATTTAGCTTGACAATTTTGCTGACCGTGGATAAAAAATGATTTTGATGAGTAGTATCTTTTAGTTCGAAAATAGAGTTCGAGTTCAATCATCAACTGTGCTATTTTCATGATTCGTGGTGTCACGCCACTATCGTGGCATGACGGTTTTGTACGAAAATAGCTCAAAGGTCAAAGCAAACCCAAAACGATTCAATCGACGCATGGCGAAAGAGATTTTCATGATTCGGGGTCCCCATCGGGGAATGAGAGATTAATATGAAGAAGGAGGTAGTCTATGAAGTTTAAGGTAGTGAATATCTTCGGACAGCCTGAGCTGGATTTTGGAGATGATCTGTTGGACCCTTCGGCGGCGACGCTGATCAAGGGGCTTTGGATGACGGAAGAGGAAATTATCGCTCAGGCCCATGACGCCGACGCCCTGATCGGCGTGGTCTCCATCCATCCTTTTAACCGGCGTCTGCTTAAGGCCCTTCCCCGGTGCCGGCTTATTGCCGGTATCGGCATCGGGTACGATAAAACCGACCTGGAAGCAGCCACCGACCTCGGAATCGCTATTACTAATGTGCCCGATTACTGCCTTGACGAGGTCTCAGGGACGGCCGTATCGTTAATGCTGGCCTTGGGTCACAGGTTATTTCCGATCGATAAAGCCGTCCGGGAACGACGGGTCGTTTTCACCACCGACCGAAAGGCCTTGAATGAAATAGCCAAACCGATATTCCGAATGCAGGATCAGACCCTGGGCGTCGTCGGTCTGGGCAAGATAGGGTTCGTCACGGCCCTGAAAACCAGGGGGCTGGGAATGCGGGTGATCGCCTATGACCCCTATGTCCTCGGTCCGGTGATGGAAAGCCGGGGCGTAAAACCCGTTGATTTCGATACACTCCTCAGGGAATCGGATTTCATCAGTATCCATACCCCCCTCACTGTTGAAACAAGCAACCTGTTCGGCTATCAGGAATTCAAGAAGATGAAGCCCACGGCCTATTTTATTAATACCGCCAGAGGGGGCTGCGTCGAACCAGAGGGACTCAAAAGGGCTTTGCGGGAAGGTCTTATCGCCGGGGCCGCTATCGACGTAACCGTTGACGAGCCGATCGCCCCGGATAACGAATTACTCACCATGCCCAATGTTATTCTCACCGGTCATAGCGCCTGGTATTCGATTACGGCGGATAAGGATCTGCACCGGAGACCCATGACCCAGGTGGTACGGGCCCTCAATGGGGAATGGCCGGATTATACCGTCAATAGTGAGGTGAAACCAAAGTGGATGGCCCGGTGGGGTAAGAAGGATTGAGACCAGGGGTACTTAAGACAAAAAGGCTACCATTCCGGATAGGTCCAGGGCATTGAGGTTGATCCCAAGATCTTCCTCGCTAATTCCGAGGCTCAACCCCAAAAGCTGGGTATAAAGTATGGAAGGAAGGGGATGGAAAGACCGGTCGGATATTAGCCTTTCTTGAACCCGGTCGAATTGGATTTGGCAATAAACACAGGCGCTGCAGAGATGATCGGCCCCGGACTGGGCGGCGTCAAGTATTTTTTTTCGGGTTAAGTCCAGGGAAAGATCGTCATCGATACCCAATAATGGGGAGCCGCAACATTCCAACTTTAATCTCCAGGGTATGCTTTCGGCACCGGTGACTTCCACGAGTTGATCGAATTTGGAAGGGTTCATGGCTTTATCAAAACAAACGATCTGGCTTGGACGTAGCAGGTGGCAACCATAGTGGGTGGCTATTTTCAGGCCTTTAAAGGTCTTGATCACCCGGGCCCTGATGTGCTCAAGACCGATGTCTTCCAGAAGAACCTCGAAGAGGTGTTTGACTTCCACCCCCTGTTCATAGCCCAGTCCCTCTTTCCCCAGCGTTTTATTGATTTCTTCCCTTAAGACTTCATCCCGGTTTAGATGGTGCCGGGCCTGCTTGAGGCTGTTAAAACAGCAGTTGCAGAAGGTCAGGATAGGACTCCCGTTTTTTTCAGCCAGGGCATGGTTCCGGGCTGAAGCCAGGAGGTAGGCCTTAAAATCAAAATTCTTCAAGGGATAACCGCAACAGCTAAACTCCCGGATATCCGAGAATGAAACCCCCAATTTTCTCAGCACGGCCTCCGTGGAGGTTTCGTATTGCTTAAGAAAGACGGCTGTGGGGCAACACCGGAATAAGGCAAAATCCTTCATTTCTTTCTTGTCTCCAACCCCCGGATCTTCCCCTTACCCGGCATTTAATCGGCTCTTAACCTGTTTAATGGCCAGGTTTTTTAATTGATAAAACACATCGGTAATCTGAACACCCTGCGGACATTGCTCCTGGCAGCGATAGCACCCCAGGCAAACCCACAACATCCTGGAACGCATGACCAGATCAGTCAATCCCCAGGACAATCCCTGCATGATCTGATGGGGAAGGAGGCCCAGGGCCTCTTGGGGTTTATCATAAACGTCCATAACCGGGCAGGCGTTGGTACAGGTTTTACAATTATAGCAAAAGGAGAAGGTCTGGCTTTGGACAGCCTGGTGCAGCCTGGTTTTAAGGGTGTAATCCCTGTGGGGTTTAAGGATCATTTCCCCTTGAGATCCTTTATTAAATTCTATTGAAAGGGCTTCTTGAGACCAGGCAATGGGTTTTTGGTATTGTCCCGACTCCAGCCCGGGACGCATGAGCCCCCGGTACAGGGAAAGAGGGGACAGGATCAGCGGTTCCGGATACCCTTTTTGAAGCAGGGCCTCCCTGGCGCTGACCCATAATTCATGGAGATTGATTCCAACAGGACATACCCCTGTGCAGCGCAGGCAATTGGTACACAGGCAGAGACCTTCCTGAATCCTTCGGGTGTCTTGCGGTGTGATATTTTCCCCGGCCGTCAAGGATTTGAGGGAAGCCATCTTTTCGGAAGGAAGGATATTCCTGTTGGGCATGGCTTCATAAACAATACCGACGGCACAGCGCTGGGTGCAGGCGCCGCAATGGGTACAGGCATCCAGTTCTATCATTTGTTTGGTAACCCAATTAGCCGGATCCGATGTCCGCTGATCCATGACCGCATTGGCCAGCAAACTTAAGGGGCCGGTCAGGATATGAATCATTTTACTGAAGGGCAGATAAGCCAGGCCCACGAAACAGGCCAGAAAGTGAAGATGCCAGAGCAGGTTAGGCAAACCGGCCCGGTCTAAACCGGGCGCAATGGGTGTCATGACCCTGGACGCGCCAAACCCCAGAAAGGCCCACTGGGGCCGGGAATGACAGGACAGGCAACTTTCATTAATCACCCGTCCCTTTATGAGGGCTTCTTCCTCAAAGGGCTCTTTAAGTTTGTGGGAAACCATGCCGTACTCTTTGACCCAGACCATTTCCAGGGACTTCAATGCCTTTTCGTCGTCAATACCGGCATATTCCTTCACCATTTCCTGGTAACGGGTGTAAGAGGTTATTTTTATCCCCTCTAATAAAAAGCCCGATATAATGATGAAGACCAGGATGAAGATGGCATAAACATCCATGGGACTGTTTTGCAGACGTGGGGATTTTATTAGAAAGCGCCGGTAGACGGCCAGCCCCACCCCAAAGAGTATCATGCCCCCAAACAGGTTTCTCAAAAACAGGAACGGATTCAGGGTGGGGTAATACTCCTTAAAGAAAGAAGCGGTGACGACCTTATCCAGGGCGTGCATGAGCAGCAGCAGGATAAACCCGCCATAGATGAGCTGGTGCATCCACCAGCGCAGCCGACTCTCCTTAAGGATTCTCTTCTGCAGGACGACCTCCAGAACAAATACCTTGAAAAGAGTCAGGATCTTCGGGCTGAAAAGGGTTAGAAAGATTCCCCGGATGGCCGCATAAACCCTTCTTGTGGGCGAGAATTCTTTAAGCGCCGGATCAAAACCGTAGCGAAACCAGGTCGATCCCTTATAAAGGAGACCTATGGCAAAAATGGTCAGAGCCGTATATAAACTGATTGTAAAAAACATAAACTTGTCAGGCAATGGGCGATGGGCAATGTAAAACGGGTTTATGGTCTTTTATTCGCCAATAGCCTCGTGCCTCTATTTTTTTTCGTACTTAACCTTGAAACTTGAAACTTGCATCTTGCAACTTATTTTAAATCTTAAACGGATTCGGCCCCATCTTTTTTAGGTCCTGGATATAGGCATCAAGCACATCCACATAGTGTTGCGAATCTCTTATTTCGAGACCCACGAAACGGACCCGTTCGGGTTCGATCATCATGGTTTTTAATTTATCGCTCAAATCCCCACTGCGTTTCTGGACCAGTTGGTTCCCTTTGACATAATGACACTGGTCGTCTTTACAACCGCCGATCAATACCCCGTCAATCCCCGAAGAAAGGGCGTCGGCGATTAAGGCATTGTTTATGGAACCGGCGCAAGACACTTTAATGAAGATGACATTGGGCGGGACCGGCAAACCCTGGTTTACGGCCGATTGGGCGGCCTTATAGGCATCATTTTCGCACAAGAGGGCCAGAATGACCGGCTCGCCCTTGCCCATAAAGGAAGCATTGATCGCCTCGATCTGGACCGCCATCTGTTTGATGGTGTTGTTACGTAAGGATATGACGGCCAGAGGGCAGATACCCATGCAATTCCCGCACTGCCGACATTTGGCCAGATCCGGAGAAGGGAAATTTTTTTCATCAAAGACGAAACTTCCAAAGGGACATTCTTCCATGCAGCGTTTGCACTGATCGCACTTGGTTTTATTGACCACCGGATAATAAGGTTCGATCAGGACCGTACCGCCCATAAATTTCAGGGCCTCCAGGGCCGACCGCTGACTGGATTCGATGGATTGGGCTACATTCATCGGCTCCCGGCAGCTTCCTCCGGTATAAATGCCGGTCCTTTGGCTTTCCTCGGGATGGCATTGTCGATGGGATTCAAAAAAGTGATATTGATTTTGAGGAAGGTTGAAGGTCTGAGCCATTTTCTGCGAGCCTTTGGAAGGGCACATCCCCCCGGCCAAAACAAGCAGGTCCAGGTTGATTGCAATCTTTTTATCAAGCAGGGGGTCCAGGACGGTTATATTCAACTTCCCTGAATTTTGGTCGGCTTCCACCCGGGCCGGCCGGTCACGGACAAAGGTGACATCTCCTGATTCCCGGACCTTGCGATAAAGATCCTCTTCGAAGCCCGGGGTACGAATATGTTGGTAGAAGACATAACACTTGGCCTCCGGGACCAATTCTTTAAAATAAAAGATTTGCTTTAAGGTAACCGAGCAGCAAACCGAAGAACAATAATTTAAGTGTCTTTCGTCCCGGCTTCCGGCACACTGGATGAACCCCACTTCTTTTAGACTGTTTAAAGGAAATTTTGCCAGAGGGGTAGGGGGGCGGTTGTCCGGGGAAAGGAGTTGTTCCATTTCCAGGTTGCTGATGACGTTGGTTAGACGGCCGTAGCCATATTCTTCCACGTTGGACAGGGGATAGGGGTCCCAGCCGGTGGTAATGAGCACGGCCCCCACCCGGAGCTGTTCCTCTGACGCTGATTGATCCAATTCGACAGCCCCGGCCGGACAGGCCTTTTCGCATTCCCGGCACTCCGGGGGACAGTGCTGCCGTTCAATGACGAAAGCGGCCGGAAAGGCCATGGGGGAAGCCGGGTGAATGGCCTTCCGGGTTTTTTGCCGGGAAGCTTCGAAACCCGGTAGGTGGGGTGTCGCATCCGGCATCAAAGGAAAAGGTTCTTGGACCTCCACCGGGCAAACCGTCTGACATTTTCCGCAGCCGTTGCAGCGTTTCTCCAAAACAAAACGGGGTTGTTTTTGAACGGTGGCGATGAAATTTCCCGGGCCCCCCTCGATGGCGGCTACCTCGGCCAGCGTGATCAGTTGCAGGCGACCTGCGTCGCCAAGCCTTTGAAGGATAAATTCCAATCCACAGCGGGGGTCGCAGATCCGGGGATAGAAACGGGAAAGCAGGGCCACCTTTCCGCCTACCCCGCTTTCCTTTTCTACCAGAATGACCTGCTTGCCAAGCCCGGCCAGAGATTCAGCGGCCTGAAGACCGGCCACTCCGGCTCCGATAATCAGAATGGCTTCCGAAGCCGGAAGTTCCAGAGGTTCCAACGATTCCAGCAGGCGGACCCGGGCCAGGGCCATCTGGACCAGGATCAAGGCCTTGGCGGCCCGGATTTTCGGATCTGTTTCCATTAAACAGACCCCCTGTTCTTCCAGGTCGCACCAGCCATGAAGGCAAGGATTCAGCCCGGCTGAAGCCAGTTCGTCTTTGAGGCTTTTCATTTGATAGGGGGTGAAACGTCCCACCCACAGGATGCGATCCACCTGTTTTTCCCCCAGCCCATTTTTTAAAGAATCCAGGAAGGCCGGGGCCCACAGATCCTCTATGACCTCACAACGACCCACATTTTTGGCCTTGCCGATCTTTTGGACCAATGCCGCCAGGTCGATGGCCTGGGCCAGTCGGCCGCCTTGATCCCGGATGAATATTCCGATTTTCGGTACGACTTTATCCATTATTCCGGTTCCACCCTGTTTTTATAGCGAAATCGTTCTACGTTTCCATGGATATCGATACAGGTCCAGGTAATATTGTCGGTGCCCATCATGGGGATCAGTTGGGCCTTGTGGTATCCCAACTGGTAGGGAATCCGGGTCTCAATGGCCCCCACAGGGCAGACCTTGGTACAGGACATGCAGTCCCAGCAATCGCGCGGTTGGCGGCAATAGGCCTTCATGTTTTCCCCCAGGGCCATCAGATCACCCGGACAGATTTGTTCGCATAAGGTCTCTTCCTCGGCCTTGCAGCCGTCACATTTTTCCTTATTAATTTTCGGTGGCATATTTTTTCCTCCTTTGAACACTTGGTTAGTCTTAGGGTTGATAACGATCCCCCGGAACAATTTGTTCATAGGGCCTGGTAAACGTTTCAATTTCACCGGTTTCCTGATTCCGGCGACTCTCCACGAAACAGTCGAATTTCGGGTCCATCTCGGGATAATCCGACCGGGTCTGCCAACCCTTCCAGCGGGTTTCCTTGCGGAATTTCAGATGATGGACCAGCACTTCAGCCACATCCAGACGGTCGATGACCTCATGGGCATTCATCAGGTCATGAAGGTTTTTGGCATAGAGGTATTCAACCTGATCGTGCAACATTTTCAGATGCTTTAGGGCGAAATCCAGCCTTTCTTCATTGGTCCGGTAAAACTGGGAGGTGCCCCCGGCATACTCATCCATCAGTCGTTGCATCCGTTCTTCCATTTCCAGAGGGGAGACCCCGTCAAACTCAGGTCCTCGCAGTAAAGGTGCAAATACCCGCTCTTTCTCCTGTTCCACCTGCTGTCCATCCAATTCAGGCAGGGAAAGGGTACTCAGGTATTCTACCGCACCCCGGGCCGCCAGCTTTCCTTCTGCGGCGCACCCCCCCACAAACTTGTTAGGGGTGCCTCCTGCTGTTTCGCCGGCCCCGAACAGACCGGGAATCGTCGTCATCCTTTTAATATCCACCCAGTAGCCGCTTTGGGTATGCCCGCCCACTACATAGGGATCGCTTCCGTAGATTTCAATGGGATCCTTGGAGATATCCTGCCCCCGGCTGGCTAAAAAGAGGACGAAGGAGGGGCGCTCATTGAGATAATCTATCTTGAGGTCTCTAACATCCTCCGGTGACAAGTGGGTGGTATCGGCATAGGTAGGCCCTCTTCCGGCCAGCCATTCTTCCATGGGGGCATTGGCACGAATATATCGCGGGGCCTTATCCCCGCCCAGGTGGGCATAGTGTTTCTGCAAAATGCGTTCGCCTTTGGCGTTGATGATATTGGATTTGTACCCTACCGAAATCGTATCCACCGGTCCGCAGTGATCTTTGGTCCGGGTGGCTACCCATCTCTGCTCCAGGGAAGTCATTTCCGCGCCCTGGCGAATCCCCACGGCATATCCCGAACCGACATTAAATGGACACATCCAGGTTTGGTGGTGGGCGCTGGTGGCATCACTGGTGTACGATTTATACAGGCCGCAGGCCCCACCGGTTGAAACCACCGTGGCCTTGGCCCGAAAGACGTAAAACTTGCCGTCTTTGACCCCAAAACCCATGGCCCCGACGCATCTATCACCGTCCATCAGCAAGTTGGTGGCCACCACACGATTGTAGACTTCCGCTCCCATCTCCATGGCCTTTTCGGCCATGATGGGTTTGAGTTGTTCGCCGTGGATGGAAATATCCCAGCCTCCGCGATATTGGGGCTTGCCCTCTTCATCCCGGATGATGGGCAGACCCCACTTTTCCAGATCCTCCACGGCTTCATTGAGGTTCTGGGCATTGCTTAAGGCCAGGTCTTCCCGAATGGGTCCACCGCCCACCTGGGAACGGCTCCAGCGCACCAAATCCTCCGGGGTCTTTCCCTCGGGGATATACGTATTAATGGCATCCATCCCGGCTGCGGTAGCGCCGCTCCTGCTGATATGGGCCTTTTCCATAATGGTGACGCGCAGATCAGGGTTAAGTTTTTTGGCCTCAATAGCTGCAAAGCAGCCGGCATTACCTCCCCCCACAACCAGTAAATCGGTTTCGATTACCTCGGTGGGGATCTCTTCCAGGCTTTTAAAAGTTTTCTCTGCCATTTATTCCCTCCTTGCTGAAAAAAGTTGGTCAGTATTTTTTCTATATTTATCAGTAAAAGAAGATAAAAGATGTTGACTGGACGACATTTTTAATTTTTTTAAAAAATAAAACCGGATGAATCGATGAGTTCGGTAAGCTTTTCCAGGTTCAGAATGGTGATCTTACCGGCCTCGTATTTAACAAATCCTTCCCTTTTAAATTGATTGATGATCTCCGTTACCGTTGTCCTGGTTGCCCCGATCATATTCGCCATTTCCTGGTGGGTTAATTTGTCCTTCAGCAGGATCCGGCCTTCCGTCGGTTCACCGCTGATCTGGCCGAGTTTGATGAGCAATTGGGCTAAACGGGAGGAGACGTCGCAGGCCACCAGGTCCCTGATGGTTTCATGGGCCTGACGGATTCGGCTGCCGTATAATCTCATGATCAACAGGGAAATTTCAGGGTTTTTACTGATGAGTTCTACGAAATTCATTTTATTGATGGCCAGTGTCTGGGTATCTTCAACGGCTTCAGCGAAGACAGCCCTCATCTCGCCCCCACAAAGTTCCGCCAGACCGAACAGGTCCTTGGGGTTGCAGAACCAATAAATAATTTCCCGGCCTCCCGGGGACAAATTATAAATTTTAACCCGGCCGCTTTCCACGTAATAGATAAGATTACCTGTGTCCCCAGGGGAAAAGATAACCGTATTTTTGGGATAACTTTTCTTATAAGCGTTTTTATAAAAAAAGGTTCTCTGGTCTTCCGTTAATTCTTTGATAAAATCGAGGTTATCAAGGTACCAACGTTTTTCCATGTAATTCCGCCTAACAAAATGTCCTCCAATGAAAGACCCGGCAATCCTTCATCATAGAACTGCACCCACCCGACCCGCACCCTCTCCCACGATGGGAGAGGGTGTCAAGGTTCTCCTCCCTTGGCAGGAGGGAATAAAGGGAAGCTGAAAAATTACAAAGGATATCCGATCAAGGCCAGCCAGGCTGTCTGGACAACCAGAACATAGACATTGGCTATTATGGAAAGGATGGCCCCGAACCGGATTATCGTCCACCCGGATGCCCCTGAAGCGCCCCAGGCAATGAGAAAGGCGGTGATGGATATGGGCAGAAAAAAGGCATAACTCAGGCAGTTGGTCAAAACCAAAGAGAAGGGCAATACCCCGAGGTTAAGGGTCTTAGCCATTCCGATCAATAAGGGAATAAAGGCGGCACCCATGGCCACGGCGCTGACTATCCCGGCCCTGGCAATGTGCAGCGCACCGGCCAGGACAAACATCATCAGAAAGGTGGGCAAACCGAGATCCCTTACGGGCTCTACGATAATATTGGCCAGCCAGGTTACCGTTCCTACATCATAAAGAATGGTGCCGAGAGAAATGGCCCCTCCAAGCAAAACCCAGGTGTCCCACATGATATGTTTATTCACTTCTGCAAATTTGATCTTTCCCCAGGGCATAAATAACAGAGTCGCCGTTATCAAGGCGACCATGCCTGATTTTATTTGATGCCACTCTTCTGTTATCCAGAGGGCCAGCCCGATCAGGATACAGATAACCGCCCAGATCTCTCCAAAACTGATCTTGCCTAATTCTTTCTTCAGTTTCGGTATCTCTTTTTCGGCGCCCGGTATTTCGAGTTTCCACAGCTTGAAATAGGTAAAAACGTACCAAAACATGATAGGGAGGAGCCCCCAGAGAGGCAGATTAAGCCAGAACCACTTGACCCAGGAAATATAAATCCCTTCAGCCTGAAGTTGACCGGCCAGGATGATATTCGGGAAATGGCTGGTCAGGATAAGCACCCCGGTAAAAAGGGGGGTCAAGCCCGGAGTCTGGAGCAGCAAGGCGGTGTTGATCCTTTTAACTTCCGGCAAATGTTCTTTGCCATTCATTAAGGTTCCGATGGCCTTGGTAACCGGCAAGAAAAGGGCCGTTTCAGAGACCGTAGGCAAAACAGAGCCGACCGCTACGTCTGCCAGTCCAAGGCCAGTCTGGATTTTTGTCACCCGGCTTGATTTCATCATCGTGACTATTTTCAGGGCGATCCTTTTCCCGAGAGGTGTTCCCATCATAATCCCGGCAATGACAAAGGCTCCGCCGGCCAGAAAAAATATATCGGTGGAAAAGGCCTTGAAGGCCACACCCGGTTTGATCCCGGCAAACAAGACTACCAGCATGGGCGAGGCAAACCCCACGATGGCCTTTGGCAGGGCGTCCGTTACCATAATCGTGATAAACCAGAGGAAAACGGCCAGCACTGACTGGGAAGTGGGCCTTAGGCCCGGAAGGGTTGGGCTGAAATGAATTATGAAGAGAATCGCAAAGGCGATAATCAGGCCGATGATGGCTTTTTTAGGCTGGGCAACTTCTTTTTCTTCTGCCTCTTCAATGGCCTTCATCTTCTCTTCCAGATAGGTCTCTTGTTTCGGATGCTTTTTTTCCATCTAATCCTCCTTTTTACCCGTTAATTTATCCGATCAAAAAGTACCGGCGGCCTTGGCCGCTTCCCTCATGGGGTCAAAGTCCTTATCACTGGTAGCAACAAACCCCTCCAGGTTGGCTTTGTTCAGCGCATTTTCTGCCTGGGTCGAATTTGGTTTCAGTTTCAGGAAGGCGTCTTTTATTTTTGAGGCTACCTTTTTGTCGGTCTTCTTGGTGGTATGGACCGGCCAGTTGGGAAGGTCAATCGTCTTTCCTATCTCCTTCAGCATGAATTCGAAGGGGAGTTTCTTAAAGACCGATTCCGGCATTCCGCCGGCGTCAACTTTTCCATCCCGGACGGCCTCACCGACCTTTGGCGGTTTCCCGGCAAAGCTTATGGATAGTTCCTCCTTCCGGATACCGGCCTTCTGGAGTGCGAGCATCTGGGCCACATAGCCGGCCGCCGAGCCCGGATCAACAAAACTGACCTTCTTTCCTTTAAGCTCTTTTATCGTCTTGATAGGACTCTCCTTAACAACGAAGAAGACCCCTTTCAATTTGGTACCCACCCCGGGCTCAGAGGCCAAGGCCAGCGGTTCCACCTGGGGCACCTCTTTTTTGACCACGATATAAATATTGGGATTGGTGAATCCGATATCAAAATCGCCCGCTATGGCTTGTTTGGTATAGGTCTCAAAATCCTTGGGGATGATTAAATTAACCTTCATAGCTGTTTCCTTTTCAAGGTACTGGGCTAAAGGGGTAAACATTTCAAGTAGTTGTTTTTCCGGAAGCCTCGGAAGCAACCCGAACTTGATTTCTGCCGCCGATCCGATTACAGGGGTGATAAGTAACAGAACCGATAAAAAAAGCATCAAAATTCTTTTCATTTTTTTCTCCTCCTTCGTTTTTTTCTGTTTATGCAACTGATTCTTACTTGGCTTATTCTAAAAATTGTAACACTTTAGTTGTTTGAAAAGAGACCCTTTTTCACCGCAAAGGCGCGAAGAACGCAGAGAGAAACATCTTTGTTCAATCCCGTGAGAGGCGGGATTGAACAAAACATCCCTGGCCTCCGACCAAATAATTACGCGGTCGACTTCGTCGACCTTAAACAAAGGCTTCCGTTTGGAAGCCGGCAGAAGGGTTTCCGGCCCGTAGGGGCCTACACCCCGGAGGGTTGCGAAAGCTTTTTCCTTTCTGTCCTCTCAACAGAAAGGAAAATTTATTCCCTCTTTGCGCCCTTTGCAGCTCTGCGGTGAAAATTGTTTTTCAAAAAGCTAAGTTATTTGGAAGTCGTCATTCCCGCGCAGGCGGGAATCCAGGCCGGGCAAACTTATCAAAAAACACTGGATTCCGGCTTTCGCCCTCCGGGATGGAGTCCGGAATGACAAAATGTCCCAATTTTTTGTTTCTAACGGCGATTCTGCCTAAAGGGAAATAAAAATTCTATCGGATAGCCGATAAATGGCTGACGGGCGGGTTATCTGTCAAGTTTTTACAGGCCCCTTGGTGAAGGGGGATGGGGCAGGGGCGCCACAAAGGATGAAAATAGATCAAAAGAGGGCTATGGGCAATGGGCCAGAGGCTATAAGTAAAGAAACAAATTTATAGGTTATGTCGCCCATAGCTTATTGCTGTAGCCGCTTCGAGGTTTTATAGACTTGAAACTTTATTTAAAGATAAAGGCGGGCCATGATCTCGGCAGGTTTGAGCAGGGTAATTTTTTTTCTGGATATGTTTATAATTCCATCCTGTTCCAGTTGCTTCAAGGTTTCACTCACGGTCTGTTGACAGGAACCGATCATCTCGGCAATCTTCTCCTGGGTCAGGTGCGTCGGAACGGTTATGGGATCATTGAGGACATCGGAATCAAATGCACTGGAGTAACTGAGGTAAATCAAGAGTTTTAACAATCGGGTGGTCACATCGCAGACCATAAGATTTTCAACCTGTTCACCGAGATACCTGAGTCGTTTACCCATGATCTCCATCACCCTTTTGGCAAGGGGAAAGTGACGGGAAAGAAGTATTTCAAGCTCTTTCCGTTTAATCTCATAAAGGGTGCAATGGGTCATTGCCTGGGCGTTGCAGGCCCTGTTCTTATTGCAGATGGCTTCGGCCAATCCGAACATCTCACCCGGATGCCGAATAAAAACGATGGATTCTTTCCCACAGGAACTGATACGGAAGATTTTGACTGCGCCATTCTCCAGATAAAAAGCAGAATCTCCGGGATCTTCCTCTAAAAAAATGGATTGATTCTTTTTAAGGTTCCGTTTTATCGATAAAGCGACGAATTCTTCCTTTTCAGAAGCGAGTTCCCAAAAAAAATCATCTTTATTCAGATGCCAGTGGGTATGTTTGTTGGAGGCTCCCATTTGTTTGAATTTTATATATAAAATTAAAAATATGTCAACTAAATTTAAATGTAACGGATCTCCCATTTATCGTTTAGACGATACCTATAAATTTTAAGATGGTGTATAATTAAACCATACGGAAATCAAAGAGTTCCGAGTGAAGCTTTCAGCCTTCAGTTAACCCATTAATGGTAATGGATTTTGCTGATAGCTAAAAGCTGAGGGCTGACCGCTCCAGGAGGAGGGTTTATGACCATCGAGTTAAAAGAAAAACCAGTTTTTATCATAGGATACGAACGATCGGGCACCACTTTATTAATGGCTATGCTGGGCTGCCATCCACGCCTGGCCATCCCTGAAGTGGGATGGCTTTTCCCCCGCATTTATCCCTGGCGCCATACTTACGGCGCCCTTTCTCTTGACCGCAATTTCCGGACAATGGCTGCGGAGATGCTTTTCGGCCTGAATCAGCCCCTGTGGGGAATGGGGTTGAACCCGACAACCGCAGTGGACGAAATTATTTCCCTGTCCCCTGAACGCAGTTTCGCAGGCCTTTACACCGCCATGCATCTTCGCTATGCTAAAGAGTTTGGAAACAAACCCCGATGGGGACAAAAGACCCCCAATAATCTCTTCTTTGTTCCTCAGATACTGGAGAATTTTCCTAATGCCCAGTTTATTTTTATCGTTCGGGACGGCCGGGATGCCTGCGCCACCAGCCTGGAGTCGGCCTTCGGCGCGGGGAACCTGTACGACGCGGCCCAAACCTGGAACCTGGCCAATACTTTTGTAAAACCCTTCCGCCGCAAATATGACTCTTCGACCTGGCTGGACATACGTTATGAAGAACTGGTCCGGGCACCTGTAAAAATCCTCAAGACTATTTGTGATTTCCTGGGAGAGTCCTATTCTCCTAATATGCTGGCATTTTATAAGACCCCCATGGCCCGAAAACGGGGAAGCCAGAGGGATCATGCGCCGCTGGGTCTTCCGGTCTCCGATAAATATGTCGGCATCTATAAGGATCTGCTCAGCCTCCGGGATCAACAGATCTACGCCGCCGTGGCCGGACAAACGCATAAGAAACTCGGCTACGAATTAGATGTGAAACCCCTGAAGATTTCGGAAAAGGACAGGGCCCTGTGGATAGAATTAAATGGCCGCATCAGGGCGGCACGTCTGGATGGTCCGGGTGGACACATCGTATTTGAGAGCTATAGAGACTGGCTGGTTGAGCAGAGGGAAATCCGTAAGCAAAAGGGCATCTGGAGTGATACCGATGCAACCCATGAGTTCCCGGTCGGACACCCGGACGAAGAATATATTGTGGGTTTCCGGGCCCCGGCAAGATGGAAAAGCCATTTCTGCATCAAACGGCAATATATAGGGGGTTAATTCAAAAATAAAGGGACCCTTTCGGTAACATTAACGAAGTGGTCCTCGATGCGGTGGCCGCTGTTAAAACAGGCCAACCTGGCTTTACCGAGGAAACTTTAGAGAATTCAATACGTTCGGTTGGTCCGGCCTAATGCCGTTAACTTAAGAACTTATTGTCTTATTTCAAAGCATTGGAGCCATTCTGGCAAAAGCCGAAATCCAATTTTCTTGAGATCGGCTTCTTACGCCCCTCCACTGACTTTAATAATCGCTCCCGTGATATAGGCCGCTTTATCGGAAGCCAGGAAGGCGGCGGCATTCCCGATGTCATAGGGCTGGCCAACCCGCCTAAAGGGTGAATGGGCATAAAGCTCTTTGATGTCCTTGACTCCTGCTGTCGCCTTCGCCAGACGAGCCCCCATGTCGGTTTCCACAAGCCCCGGCCGAATAACATTCACATGAATTCCATGGACCACTTCTTCCTTGGCTAGAGTCAGGGCCAGGGCTTCCATGGCCGTCTTGGCCATATTGTAGGGAGACCCGTTAGGCATCATCACTTCCGCGGCAATGGAAGAAATGAATAAGATATCGCCTCGGGGTTGTTGACGCATACTCGGCAACACGGCTTGCGTAAAATAAAAAGACCCGAAAACATGGGTCCTGATGACCCTTTCCATCTCCTGGGCGTCCGTATCGTAAACGGCATTGCCCCGTGAAGCGATACCGGCGTTGTTGACCAGAATATCGATCTTTCCAAAGAGACCGATAGCCAGGTTAACGGCCTCTTTTACGCTACCATAATCCGTTACGTCGGCTCGAAAGGCCGCGGCTTTTCGTGAAAGTGATTGGATCTCCCTTATCGTTTCTTCGGCAGCTTTTTCATCCTTTCGGTAAACAACAGCGATGTCGGCCCCTGCCTTCGCCATCGCCAGTGAGATCCCCCGGCCGATTCCCCTTCCACCTCCGGTCACCATAGCCACCCTGCCGTTTAAATTCATCATTTTCCCCCCCGAGGGTTCTCATAATTATTTTACTGAAAAATTAATTCTGATTAGAAGGCCTTTCCACTGCCGCCGAAAAGAATGCCTGCACCGAGCACGAAACCGAAGTTGTACCACCCGCCGTTGTTATGCACTTCGTAGAAGTTCACACTGTTCGAGAAGAGCGAGAGGATGAATGTGATCGGCGAGATTATCCCATGCCACAGGCCAAGCCAGAACCCGGCGATAGTTCCATTGGCGGCAGCCGTATGGAGAGCGGAGTTCGGACCGGCGGCACAGCCAACCAGCGTCAAGATGCAAAGAACGAACATCACCGAAAGTATCGCATTTTTGGGGCTCATTTCATCCTCCTTTGGGTCGGCAGAAATTGTTTTTTGGATAATTCAGGTGAATCCTCTACAAAAATTTAAGGATAGATAACTTGCCGGTCTTGCAAAAAATCCTTTACTCTGACGGATTCTATAGTAGCATAACGGCCAAGGATCATCTACTCAATTCCTTTTACCTTTTATCCTTGGCAAGGGCCTCAACCCCAAACTCTTGCCGAAGTATAAAATGTGAGTGGTAGGCCAGCGGATGATCGACCTTGACTTTTCTTCCGGCAATATTTAAACTCCTCAAAAAAGAGCCTTTGGGAAAATTTAGACTTTTGAAAGAACCTCTAATGAATGGAAAAAATAGGGCCGATATTAAACCGGGGGGCCGGGTGCAGGTCGTCCAGAAACAGGATCAACGATCCGGGAAACTGACCGAAGGAATCGTTCAGGACATTCTAACGAAATCTCCTCATCATCCTCATGGAATCAAGGTGCGCCTGACAAACGGCCTGGTGGGCCGGGTGCAAGAAATCCTTACAGGAATCTCCCGAAATGGAGGGCCTTCCGGTTGATTCCGACCGACATTTCCTCCTGGACCAATTCGCCGCCCTGGAGATGAAAAGGGATAAAAACCAGGAGATGATCCAGGGGCTCGATTTTTATTTCGGGAAGATTAAGGGAAAGATGGTCTTTGGAAAGGTCGGCCCAAACAGCCTCCAACCCTTCCCTGACCTGATCCCAGGAAAGGGTGACCGGATAATAATTGCCTTTGGGCACCTTTTCCAGGAACTGAACCTTTAGAGGCCGGCGAAAGCTGACCGCTTTGGACAGGTTTAAGAAAAGGGAAGGGGAAATTTTAAAGGCCGGCAACCAGAAAAATAATTCTTCCTTTTCTCCGTTGGCCCCCTTTTCTTCCGGAGGGACAACCAGCCGGGCCAGTTTGGTTATTCCCCGGGGGGACCTTCCGCTGACCCTGGCCCGGATCCTCCAAAAGGGGATAAAATAAGGGGGCTGCCCCCCTAAAGCATCTATGATCCCGGCATCCAGCTTTTTTAATCCCTCCTTTGAATATTCCCAGACCCGGTCACAATTCCGGCACAACAGGACCTGGGTATCCTTCTCTCCTTGCAGGTCCGCCCCGCAATAGGGACAAAGGATGGGAATAAATTGGACCTGCCAGGACTCTTCCTGAACATGGACAGGAAATGGCTCGAAATCGGCTTCCCTGGCCTTACCCAGGATACGGTCTCCGAGTCCGTCAAAGACCCTCCCTTCTCTTAATAAAATAGGGGCATAGACCAGGCTGACGGTCTCGCCGACAAAAACTTGCCGATGAAGGGCCGGCACCTCTTCCGATTCCGGGGGAGAAATCCTTTCTTCGGTAATCCGGGTTAAAAATTCCTTAACAGGTAGATGGGGCTGAAGAAATCGCCCCTTCTTTTGGGAGGAAAGGAGCCGCAACTTGAAGGCCCTGGCCTGGAGCCCCAAAGAGACCGGTAAAAAAGGGATTTCGGTCGCCAGGAAGGTCGTATCAATAAACCGGTTTTCCTGGTTTGGTTGAGAACAGGTATAGGTAATCCCTCTAAATCGCCAGTAAGGGACATAGATTAACCCCTGATCTAGTTTTCGGTCCTGATAGGGTTCCAAATAATAGCAGGGATGGCCAGGATAAAGGATGAGCAGCCGGACCCGGCAAAAAGCGCATAAAAGGATCCGGTCGGCCTCTTCCAGGGTAACCGGGGCTCCGCATTGAGGGCACTTCAGTTCAACGGCCCAGGAATTATTATAATAAGAGGCGCTTACAGTGCCCATCT
>JACRBX010000147.1 GCA_016219225.1 Deltaproteobacteria bacterium | reverse complement strand
TTGGCTTCAAGTTCATTCTTACTCGGCCATTTAAAATCGAGAAGCATTTCAAGTTCATCCTTGTAGGGCAACAAGGGTTCAAATAGCCTATGATAACCTTTTCCTATTGCGCCACTGAATAGAGTCAATTTAGGGTTTTTGTTACCACCCCTAAGTACATGTTCGTTTGAAATACCTGGATATGGATCTATATAGTATATTTCTGTGATGCCAAGCTGGTAGGCTTTCTTTGAGCACAATTCACATGGGCTAGCAGTTGTAAATAATATGCCATCTTTAAGGCCTTGTCCCCCGTGCTTAGATATCATCAAAAATGCGTTTTCTTCCGCATGTAGTGACCTTGTATGAACTTGATTATCACCGTTCTTAAGACAGTTTCTGATGTCTTTAAAGCAAAAGGGAAGATTTCGTCCCTGTAGCATATCCACTCTTGGAGAAATTTTCTGCACCCCTAATGTTGACTCTATCATATTCCTAAATTCTGGATTGTTATTCTCATAGTCGCTGTATGCTGCCTTATCGTCGTGTTTATTTAGGCTCGTGGAACTTCGCAGAATGCATGGTACCTGCCCTTGTGGAGTATTGTTCCATCCGACAGCCTTAATTGTTAGATTTTGATCAGTCACTACGGCTCCCACCTGCCTCGATATACAGCCAGAACTCAACTTTGCGCTGTAAGCAATTTGCATTGCGTGTTCATAGGATGTAGGTGTAACTAGACCGGGGTGCATGATGAGTGATATATACCAGACTAATTGACGTGTTAGGAAACTCAGGTCATCTTCTCCGAGGCTCGGATTGGGAAAATAAATGTCTGCCATCTCAATGCATCTTTTTATATTCTGAGAGACAAAGAATTTGTTACCTTCAGGTTTATCATCGTACTCTTTTTTGTCAATCGCTTGAACTTGAGAAGGGCTGTAGTCATACGATTTCTGTAGCCTTTTAATTCGATCATCGTTTGGACAATTGACCGCCAATAAATAGAAAGCAGCATAACGATCATGGAAAAAGGTTGCTTCAAAAGGGTTCCTAATAGCATCGATGACGATTAAATTTTCACTATCCTCTCTCTTGGCTAAGTGTCTGAGGACTTTTATTAGTTTATTTGTGCTCTTTGCTATAGTAAATATGTGTGATGGAGAAAAGGAGTCTTTTATTGCGCCTCCAGAAGACCTGATGTTGTCACCAACTATCTGGTAAACTTTTGTGTAGCTATCTTTCGAAAGCCTCTGCAGTGAATCTTTCAGCTTTGAAGAGAAAGCTGGTAGCTTTCGTAAATAAAACTCCAGTACTGAATCAGCCTGACTAAAAAGCGCTTCGTCATCCTCATCATTTAATTTCGGTAGACTTTCCATATAATAGCGTAGTTCTTTAAACTCTATTTCAACTTCCTCTTTCAGTCTTCTGATGGCCCGTTCTTTGTCAATGGGTACTTGACGTTCCAAAGAATCCTTAGCGATTTCATTGACAGCAAAGACAGCAAACTCGTCAAATGATTCAATGAGGATAAAGGATGTGATGATGTCCCTTATTTGAATCCACTGAAATTGCTTCCAGTTGTACTTAGCGAAGTCGAAGACGATGCGGTACTTTCTTTCTTCGTTTGTCCGGAATGATCCTGATTGCGGCTTTGGGGGTTTCAATTCGGGCCATGGTTTGGTCATCAGTTTCGCAGTAGTGCTGCACCCTGACCCTGTTCTACCTGTCAAACCAATAATTATGAACTTCTTTCTTTCTTCATATAGTGCTTTGATAGCTGGCGCTCTCTGGGACATTGTATGTCTTCCTCTCCTTACAAGTAATCTTGACTGAAGGAAAAATCTAACGGGGCCGTTGACCGGCGTGCACTATCGCGTACGGTCTGACGGTTTGGTCGCCTTCCGTCCAACCCGTGAACCCACATGCATCTCAGACGCCCCGTCATCTTCCCTGTTGAACGCGACCTTGTAAATCCTCCTTCCGTCTTTCCCTGTTCCAATGAGTTTCCGACCGTCTTCAGAGAGTTCGAGTTGATAGGAGTCCATGCTGTAGGTGGAGTCCTTGCCCCGCACGACGAAGGTGTAGTTCACGCATGCCAAAGAGACCTTTCGGCCATCGACTCCTCCGATTAGGACTTCTTGAACAACGCTGGGAACCTCATCTACGAAGTAACCCACTGTAGCGATCCCAGAAAGTTCCTTCTTGTTCTGAGAAAGGGAAAGGCGCAAGTCGTAATCGCAGTCCTCACTGATTGAGCACTTCCACTGGCCGGCCACCGCAAGGACTTGCTCCTCCTCCTTCTGTTTGGTCTGGGGCACAGGTATGACGGAGGGGAAGGCTGGCGGTTGGACGGCAGCTATGCCCTCCAGGTGGGATGAGACATCTTTCACGCGCAGGACGTTCTCAAGCATGTTCTGTAAGGCCGCTGCAAGACTTGTGCCCCAATAGGGGTCATTCGTATCGTAGTATATGTAGCGAAGTGATTTGAGATCGAATGGGACATCGTCTTCCTCCCGAGTTATGATGATTACGGCTTTGCCGATAGCATGTGCCAATCCGACCTCATATAACACGTTTGGGTTCTTACTTGTCAGTTCGGCGACGATGGCGCGTGCAGAGCGGATCGAATGCCAGATGTCATCAACGATTCTTGCCTTTGCATAGATTTCGTCGCCCCGAATGGCAACCAGGTTTGCCTTCTCAATGGCCGGCCGGATCACGGTCTCATACTCAGCCGTGTATAGTCGGTCAAACGGCATCGCGACGAAGCACGTATTCTTGAGTTCACCAAGGTCGACTGTAACCTGCTTAGCCTTGTCATGGCACATTGTTTTCCTCCGATGTCTCTGGCGAACTTAATATTATCCATCAAAAATAGCATCCCTAATTGAGTACCTTCCTGGATGCTATGCCTCAAATAAATGGCTTGACACCCCATAATCTCTATTCGATCAGGAGGCATATGCTCCCAATAGAGGAGGAAAGATATACCTCAAACGAATCGCCGGGGCGCAGAAGGAAACCATCCCGCACTTGAATCTTTTAATTATAAAATCAATTTCTTAGGGTAATGTCAATAGAAAAGTGATAAAAAAGAAAACGAAAACCCTTAGTTTTTAGCAACAGCCCAGACTTCTTTGGTTATCTTCCAGATATTGCACATGAGGCATCTGGCCAGGCAGTGATGGGTGATTTCAAGGCTCGGGGCTTAAGGCTTGGCATGCTTACCGGTCCACTTCAGATACAGAAAACGGATGCCATTGATCAGCAGCCGGCCGGAAAGTTAAAAGATCGATTGCGACATTATCCTTTCAAAAAGACGGATTTAAAAGTCGGGACCGGATTAAAGATGAGTTGAGAAGTGTGCCATTTTATTGCCGCATCCCTCTCGAACTCTTGGTTGGAATATGAAATCAGCCATGAGACACTTTGGCGTGTAACTTCAATCCAAGTGCATCTATAACCTTGAGAATAGTGTCGAAGCCGGGACTGCGTTCACCAGAGAGCGCCTTATAGAGACTCTCGCGGGATAAACCGGCATCACGGCCAACCTGCGTCTTCCCTTGGCACGGGCGATATCGCCCAGCGCTTTGGCGATAAATGTCGCATCACCGTTGGCCTCTTCAAAACAAGCCTCAAGATAAGCTGCCATTTCTTCCGGGGTTCGGAGGTGCTCTGCAACATCATAACGAGTGGTCGTTGTTTTTTTCATGGTTTGCTCATATAAATTACGTGCGAAACGTAAAGCGGTTTTAATGTCTGAGGCCTGGGTACGTTTATCTCCTCCTGCCAGCAAAATCAAAACCGAAGATCCCCGCTTTGTCTAAAGGGGTCTGCCCTTAACTCTTATTACTTTATAAAAACAAATAAGAGTCAAGGACAGACCCCTTTAGTACCCTTTATTCGTTTTTTCGAAAAGCCGCCTTTTTGCCATCAAAAAACGCAATATAGACCATTTTTAGGGGTAAAGTTTTCAATAACATTTATCATATCAAATAGTTCTCGTGGCCCGACCCCTGTTAGCGTGGACCTTTCAGGATCGTCTCAATCCTTAGTGGTTCTGTCTTCAGGGTCCATTTGGCTTCTTCAGCCTTGGGATTTCTTCAGGCTCAACTAAGAGCCGTACGGACCTTGCTTGCCCTGGAACACGAGTGATGAACCCCTTTTCCTCCAGCTTTAAAATCATTTGGTGGATCGTCGGCGGGGTCGTCCGGAAGAAACGTTCCAGATCGACTTCAGCCGGGGGGCGCCCGCTTATTATCGTGTAGTTGTATATGAACGCCAAGTACTGGCCTTGCTTTTCAGTGAACCTATCAACCATCCGGATTATCATCCTTTGACAAAACGGGTTGCTCGGTGGTGGCGCACGCTCTTTGCGACATCCGCTTCAGCAGTAATGTTATACGAATTTATATGCTATCTTGTATAGATCTTCGATTACTTCAATAAATGATTTTGACAGGTCAATCTCGACTATTACTGTGTTCGGGCTGGTCCAATTTATCAGAGAAACTGATCGGTCACTGGGATTGAATATAGCCAAGGCATTTTGGAATTCCCGCCAGCGTTTATAGCCGAAATTCTTGATCGATAGAAATCTCCGCCGGCCTATTTGTTTCAACTCATTTATTGCGATCGGGTCGCCGAAATTGTCACGTATCCCATTTTCGACAATAGTGGGAAGATTCAACTCCCTTGCAATTTCACGGACACTATACTTTTCCACTGGTGACATCTTCTTCATTTATCTCGTTTGGATCAAGTACCAAGCTCTTGAAGTAGGATAGAAGACAATGACGAACTAATCGGTGGAAAAAGTCCGCCCGGGGCAGCTTCTGATCTGCCGTGTATGACCTGCTTTGCCAGGTCATACCTACCGAGGGGTCCATGTGCCATTCGGGAAAGGCCGGACTGTAGTGTGAGAGATACATGGGGTACCCGTTGTGCAAATAACCGGAGCGGGCATCGTAAATCGCTCCAGCGACAGAGGAAAGCGTCGCAGGTGTGATCTGGGTGTGTGCTGGCTTTTCGGGCATGCCTTCGAAGAAACCAGGGGAAAATCTTTCGAGAAAGGCAACGAATCTCGCCTTGGCTCTCCGAGTTTCTAAGAGGTTCTTCAGTCCCTGTATTTCAGAGGCTGTGAGTTTATCCAACCGAAACAGGTCTTCGGCCCTCTTATTTAGGAGCGGGTCATTTGAAATGGATTGATTATGAGCAGCCGTCTCTACAGCAGCAACCAACCTGACGAACACCATTTCTTCGTCAATACCAATCTCGCGCAAAGCCCGCGCGTAGTGATTTGCCGCGAGTGCAACGCTGAGATGATGTTTTGGAGGGATAAGCCGTATCTCTTTGAGGAATACGGGAAGCTCTATTGCAAGATTTCTGTCGTTGGCAGAGAAGATCACTGGATCGATGTTGTGGCCGAAAGCGATCCGTGGCGGTGAGAATTCACTCTTAATGGGTACCCCGTGAGAGGTCAAGCGGCCAACGGTGGTCGAGAGGACATAGAACCGCGCCTGTAGACAGAGTGAAGCTATCGCGATCAGTTCACCTATCTGTCCTTCTCGAAAAAGATAACCCTTACGCTTCCCGTGCGTGATAGAGGTCGATTCGGAGCCCAGTCGTACTCTCAAGATATACTTGAACAAGCCCGTACTATCGGGACTGTGGGTTGTGGGTCCGAAAAGGATTGCGCCATCATCGTAGTCAAGAAGTCCGGTAATACGACTTTCTGAGCCTATTTCGGCGTTAACGGTGTCAAACTCCTCCAAGGCGTTGTTCCCTTCCAGATTACGAATCCACAGCATTCGGTCATCGGATTTGGTCATATTCGCTCTCGCAGATAACATTGAGTTGACTTGCCGGTGGTGTATCCGGTCAAGTCGGACGATTGGTTGGCCCTTGCTACTAATCCTTTGCCCTTAACCGTTTTCGCCAATAGAAAGGTCGCCGTTTCTGGTGAGCACAGGCTACGATGCGAATTCGATCTGGATAAACAGCATAGATCAGATTGAAGGGAAATCGCCACAAAGGCTTTCTCCTCGCTCGCCTTCCGATTCGCTGGGAAGCCTCGGGGTTAGTTGAAATCTGGTCGAGCCCTTGTTCAACCTCTCCGAGAAAGTCCGAACCAAGGCCAGACTTACGCACCTCGTAGTACTGCGCCGCCTCAGTGATTTCGTCGTCAGCATCAGGATGGAAAGTAATCACTTTCACGAGATGGCAGCCCGCGCTCGGCGAAGCACCTCTTCAGCTGGTATTTCAGTCACTTGCCCACGCTCCATCTCATCCAGGCGGCGCTCTGCCTCCTCAGCCCACAACGCCTCGACCTCCGCTTCAGACAACTCGTCGAGGCTTTCGACTATCCACTTTGCAAGCGTAGCCCGGTCCTTTAAACCCAGTTTCTTGATCTCGGTTTCGATTTCTTTGAGGCTCATATGCCCCCCTTTCCGTGTTCATGGTGTTATCGTCATCCATTCCCGGATGTCCTTTCCTACGTTCTACTTCATTGTCGGAGCCTCGTCGGTAATAGATACACCAATCCGATTCTTGCCAGCGTTTGGCCCCTGACCGTAAAGCACCCATACACGATCCAAGGGATCGTCGTCTTTGGCCTTCTTCAAGTTCCCTGTGAAGGAAAAAGTCGTTCCCACTTTTGGCAACTTGTCGGTCGGCAGTTTGTCAAACGGGATGACGAGAAAGACGTCGCTGAGTACAAGATTGTCTGGCATTGCCGTCGCCTTTGGGAACTCCACTCCGACATTACACGTCCGCTTTTCTTGATCCACTTCAGCCGATGTGACCTTTCCCGTCCATGAGACCTTTCCCACGAAACTCCTTGCGAGTTCCCCATGCAGTTCCTTTCCGAAACCGTCCTTCAGTACGACCCATATCGACGTGCCATCCTGTTGGCTAAAGACGTTACGACTTCGCAGGCTTTGGGTAAGTTGAAAGTCATTGGGGATTTCCGCTTTCTTTGCGATGGCTGCAACCGCCGACGCAAAAGCAGCCATATCATTTCGCCAGGATTTGTCCGCCGGGGCTTGAACCGAAGTTTTCTTTTCCGTTGTCTGACCATAAGCCGAGATTACTGTTGCGATCAAGACCAATAACGACCATGTGATGATTCTCCTCATAAGATTTCCTTTCCCTCTCCGCTTTCTGCCAACATAGTACTATGCCTCAAAAATAGCATCTCTATTTCACGAATTCCCGGAATGCTGATCCTCAAATAAATGGCTTGATAGCCCATAATCTCCATGCGATCAGGAGGCCTATGACCCTAATAGAGGAGGGATGATATGCCTCAAACGCATCGCCGGGGCGTGGCGCCGCTGGACCCCCAGCCGCGCTGGCCTGATGGATACATTGCCGTACTGCGGGAAGCCGGGGCCCAGGAGAAAACCCTCCCTTACTTGAATCTTTTAATTTATAAAATCAATTTCTTAAGGCAATGTCAATCGAAAAGTGTTAACAAAGAAAACCCTTGGTTTTTGACAGCGACTCAGACTTCTTTGGGTATCTTCCAGATGTTGCATATAATGCATCTGGCCAGGCAGTGATGGGTGATTTCAAGGCTTGGGGCTTGGGGCTTGGCAGACCTGGGGCGCGGGCTGCCGGTCCACTTCAGATACCGAAAACGGATGCCATTGATCAGCAGCCGGCAGGAAAGTTCAAAGATCGGTTGCGACATTATCCTTTCCGAAAAACAGGTTTGAAGGTCAGGACCGGATTAACGATAAGTTGAGAAGTTTGCCATTTTATCGCCGCATCCCTCTCGAACTCTTGGTTGGAATATGGAATCAGCCATGAGACACTGCGGCGTGTAACTTCAACCCAAGTGCCTCTATAACCTTGAGAATGGTGTCGAAGCCGGGACTGCGTTCACCAGAGAGCGCCTTATAGAAACTCTCGCGGGATAAACCGGCATCACGGGCGACCTGCGTCATTCCCTTGGCCCGGGCGATATCGCCCAGCGCTTAGGCGATACATGTCGCATCACCGTTGGCCTCTTCAAAACAAGCCTCAAGATAAGCTGCCATTTCTTCCGGGGTTCGGAGGTGCTCTACGACATCATAACGGGCGGGAGGCCCGATTTTGGGCGGGTCCACTGGATTGACGGGTTCGGTGGTTATCGGTATTTCCTCAAAGTTCATCATTCTTCTTCTGTCGAACGGCTGCTTTTTTTCTTGTCTGTACTCTGGTATCTGTTTGCTGCTTTTCCTCTGAAATGAACCAGGTCTTTTCGTTTTGTTCGTGACCTGGGTCTTCATACGGTTTCACATATACCACGATGGCGGCTTCTCCTATTTCTTCCTTCAAGCGGCGACTAAGGGCCAAACCTTCCTTATGAAACGATGCCCAAGGAAAACTGGGATTATCGAGTGCACCTCTCTCGAATTGCCCGATCCAGTCGGCAAAGTCTTTCTGGAGGTGGTCTGAGATGTCGAATTGGTCCATGCCTGTATGGTGGCTATTAGCTATGTTGATTCCAACGTAGTCGGATTCATCGGAGGTGTCCTTAAGCCAAGCGTAGGGTCCAAATCCAAAATCAGCCATGATTGTGATCGTCTTATCGGGTTTCATCAGTATCTTTTCTATAATGAATACGGTGTTGATCCGTGGCATGCAGCTTGCGGGGCCGAAGACTCATGCAGCAAGGGTCTTCATGTCCAATGAGCTGGTTGATGCCGCCTCGGAGCCATCACCGGGAAGCATACGCCGTTTCCTGCTGACCCGGTGCATGCATGATTATGTGATCTTTGGGGTCGTGCTTTTCTCGTACAGGAATTCCGGGTCAATGTCCAAATGGTTTGCCCATTCTATGCTGTAAAATTTGACAGCTACAGAGGAAAACATGGATGGGTCTTTCAGGTCGGCGAATCTGCCGATATTGAGGTATGGCGAAACGTCGAAGACCCTGTCTTCACCATTCCCGAACTGGAGCAGCAGACGATAACCGTCCAAGGGTTTTACGCTTTTGACCGGTGGATACATGAGAACATTGATATGGTCGGCATGGCGTTCCTATTGTATCATTTCTTTGCTTTGCACAATATATTAAATGGTTTCCTTTTAATATCAGGAAGTTCCGAAATTGTCAATATCAAATATAATCTTGCCCCCCTTCACTATCCTTCCCGAAAAACAGATTTAAAGGTCAGGACCGGATTAACCGGATGGAAACAGCGGTTTTTCAGGCATCCCCACCAGACCCCCGCTTGATAAGCGAGTTGATCCAGGGTGAAATAAAAAAGAAAGGAAAAAAAGTTGAGGCGGGGTTTCTTGATAAAATATTCCACGGCGCCATTTAAAAGATGCAGGCCGATCAAGGCCAGAGAAATCATGGGCAGGAAGGGAAAGATGAGGAGGGGAACGAAAAGATAATAACGGGAGAAAAAGGCAGCCCAATGATAAAAAAAGGCCAGATACTCTCTGATGCCGGCCAGCAAAAGGCTTTTAAACCCAAGAGGAATCCGGCGGGAACTTAAGGCAATAAAACGGATGATGGTATCCAGAAGAAAAATACCGCTACTGACTCCGAGAAGAGGCCAGGAGACAAAAATAATCCCCGAGATCAGAAATATCCAGAAAAGAGACTCGGCAGGAAGAATGAGGAGTTGTTTTCTCCTCCGGCTGTGCCAACGCTGCAGCCAGGGTTCGGAGGTGCCATATTGAAAACGGCGCAGGCAGAAGGGCCACAGGCTGTTGCGGTGTTGGTGATAGACCGTGCCCTGGGGCCGGTATTCGACAGGGAATCCGTCATCCTGCAGCCTCCAGCAAACATCCACGTCTTCCCCTACAAAGAGATCTTCTCGGAATCCGCCCAATTTTAAAAAATGTGTTTTTATGACCAGGAGGTTACAGGAAGGAAGATAAAAGAAGCGGTCTTCTTTGATGGAGCGTTTAAACCAGGAGCCTATCTTCAAGGAAGATTTGACTTCTTCATAGCGATCCAATCCATTATCCCCGGAAAAGGCCTCCACAACCCCTCCGACAGCACCAAGGTTCGGATCTTTAAAGGCCGGGACCAGTTCTTTTAACCAAAGCGGTTCAGCCAGACAGTCTGAATCGATAAAGGCCAGGATCTCCCCACGGGCTTCCCGGGCGGCCAGGTTGCGGCAATAAGAGGCCTGTTTATGTTCTTTTAAGGCTATTAATCTGACCGGAAATCCGGAGACTACCTCGGGGGTCCGGTCCGTGGAGTTATCATCGATCACCAGGATTTCTAATTTTTCTGCGGGATAATCGATATGGAGCAGGGATTCCAGGCAGGCCGCGATGGCTTCCGGTCTGTTCCGGACCGGAATAATGATCGATACAAAAGGAAATTCCGACAGGGGAGAAATACCTTCAAATTCCAGGAACCCCTTTTCGACCAGGCTGTTCAGGAAAAATTCGCATTTATCCGCAGGGACTGAGGAAGCCAGGGTAGCTAAATGTTCAAGGGGTATGAACAGGTCTCCGGATAAGGTTTCCAGCAAAGGGATCCAGAAAGGGTTGAGGCGAAGGGTCTTGAGAGGAAAATCCAGGACCAAAAATGGGGCGCCGTTTCTTTGAGAATAATGGACCGATTTCCGCAGCCGGTAGGCCAGGGGCTTAATTATCGGGCCGACCATCCGGCATCCACGGTAATTACCGATCCGGTAATGGACCGGCTTTTATCAGAGACCAGCCAGCTTACGGCCTGGGCAATATCCTGGGGGGGTATCCGGCGGTCCTGGAAAAGGTGCTGTTGGGCGAAGTGTTCATAGGGGTCGCCCTCGTGTTGAATTTGGGAGGCCAGACCCTCCAGCATAGGGGACTCCGTGGTTCCCGGACACAAGGCATTGACATTGATATGATGATCGGCCGCCTCCATGGCCAGTGCCTTGGTCAGGCCGATGATCCCGTGCTTGGCGGCACAGTAGTGCACGCCCAGTCCTAATCCGCGCAGTCCGGCCACGGAGGAGATATTGACGATCTTACCATAACGCTGTTTGATCATTGGATGCAGGGCGTACTTGCAGCAAAGATAGGTCCCCTTCAGGCAGACATCAACGACTTCATCCCAGGCCTTTTCAGACAGACCGGTGATTGGATATAGGGAAACCACCCCGGCGTTATTGACCAGGATATCCAGACGCCCGAATCGGTCGATCACCTGTTGAAATGCAGCTTTCACCTGGACTTCCTTCCGGATGTCGCAGGTCAATCCCAGGGCCTTAACCCCCATTTTGGAAATTTCCTGAACGGCTCTTTCCAAATCATTCGGCCCGGCCAGGGCATAAGGGATGGTTTTTAAGTCCCGGCAAATATCAACCAGGACTATCGAAGCACCTTGGGCCGCCAATTCTTTAGCTATGGCCAGACCGATATTTCGGGCCCCGCCGGTGATCAGGGCCAATTTGTCTTTTAAATCCTGTCGCTTTTTTTTCGCCACTATTATTATCTATCCTTTTCCGCATTAATTCCACATGCCACGCTTAGGGCGTGGCACAACGAAGCATGAAAATGGTTTACTCCGAACTCCGAACTCTAAACTCCGAACTGGTTTTTCCGGACCTTGAACCTTGAACCGTATTTTCGTACTAATCGTGTGGGTTCCGTTATCACTCCACCCACCCAACAGGTTGCTTTAAAAATTTGTGCTCTCTTAAAAAATCCATGATCCCTTCCACCTGTGATTCAGGGCTTCCGGTTAACCTGGCCCCCATCTTTTGGATGCGGCTGCCCATCAGAAGCTGCTCGATCCGTTCATAAGCCGGCCGGGAGCAATCCGGTGCCGGGACTATTTTAGGCCGAGGTCGCGGAGGAAAAACTTCTGTAGTTATTGTCCGGGGTTCCGGCATAGGGTCCTGAATCTTTATTTTTTGAATCGGTATGGACCAGGCCTGTTTTTTATCGGGATAGGTGGGAAGAAGCGAACCTTGGGCGCCCATATCGACACTGAAGACCGCCGGTAAAGGGCAAAGAAGGGATTCCCGTATCCCCCGCCCGCCGCTCCGTTGAACGGTCCCTGAATAGCCGTCCGGGGAGACCGTCAGTTGGGTAATGGCCGAGACAAAGGGCCGGCCCAGGTGATGGGCCAGAAAGGCCCCCACTTGGCCGTTTTGTGTATCCAGAGACTCTTTCCCACAGAGAACTAACCGAGCCTCCAGGTCTTTTATGGCCTGGGCCAGGTAACTTGATTTAGCCCAGGGATCCACGACCCCCTCTTGATCTATGTGATAAATGCGGTTGGCACCCAGGGCCAGACAACGTCTCAATTCGGCTTCTGCGATAAGGGGTCCCAAGGTCAGGAGGAAAATCTCTCCCCCTCCCAGGGCTTCTTTGACGGTTAGGGCCAAACCCAGCGCTGCTTCGTCATAAGGATTGATGCGATAGAGGGTGTCTTCAGGGGCCAAAAAATGCCGGTCCGGATCGAAACCGCTCCGGCAGTAGGTATGGGCTATTTGCTTGATGCAGACGATGATCTTCATGAATCAACGCACCTCTAAAGAAGCCGCTACGATTTCGATGACATCCTGTATGACCGGCGGGGTTTTTATAGCCTGGGAGCGGACCCCGTCTTCCAGCATGGTCAGACAGTAAGGGCAGGCGGTGGCCACCAGGTCCACACCGGTACTTAAGATCTCTTCGGCCCGGAGCTGATTGATGGGACGCCCGGCGGTTTCATGGAGCCACAAATGCCCGCCGCCGCCTCCACAGCATAAGCCGTTTTCCCGGTTCCGGGGTAATTCCTGATAGGCTATATCCGGAACGGCCCACAGGGTTTCTCTAAGGGGTTGCACTTTTTGATTGGCCCGGCTTAAGTAACAGGGGTCATGAAGGGCCACCTTTTTCTTTAAAGGATATTTTAACATAATTCGCTTCTGCATAATCAAATCCCTGACCAGTTCGGCGGCATGAAGGACCTGGAATTTTCCTCCTAACCCGGGGTATTCGTTTTTCAGGGTGTTGAAACAATGGGGACAGAGGGTCACGATCTTTTCCACCCCGTAATGCTGCAGGCGGCTGATATTTTTTTTGGCCAGATCCATAAACAAGGCCTCCTCTCCAAGCCTCCGGGCCGGGTCCCCGCAGCAAAACTCTTCTTTTTCCAGAAACCCGAAACGGACTTGTCCGGCTTGCATAATATCCACCAAAGCCCTGGCCACGGCCTGGGTGCGGGGATGAAAAGCTCCAAAACAACCCACCCAGAAGAGCACCTCAGGCTTCAGGCTGTTCGCGGACATGGGGCTGAGGCCGAGATTCATGGCCCATTCGGACCGATAGGCCATTCCTTTCCCCTGGACATCCCCAAAAAGCTCCAGGTTCCTGACCACCGGCCTGACCTCTTTGGGTAACAAGCCCTGACCGAGAACCCGGTACCTTCTCAGGTCCATAATCTCCCGCAGGGGTTGAATGAAAACAGGGCATTGTTCCAGGCAGGCCATACAGGTCGTACAGTCCCAGATTTCTTCATCACTGATGACCTGGCTGAGTAAGGGCAGGTCCGTATCGGCCCCTTCTTTTTTCTGGTGAGAAAGCGCCTCCATCTGACCCAGGATCTTTTGCATCACCTTTTGGGGAGAGAGCGGCTTTCCGGCAAGATAGGCCGGGCAATTCTGCTGACACCGGTTGCAGGAAACACAGGCCTCGGCATCCAACAATTGTTTCCAGGAAAAATCGTGGATCGTTTTGGCCCCCAAGGCCCCTTTTTCCAAGGTGAGAGGATAGAGTTCACCGGGATCCTGTCGGCTGCGATAATAAACATTTAAGGGGGCGGCGACCAGGTGACGAAGAGAAGTAA
>JACRBX010000146.1 GCA_016219225.1 Deltaproteobacteria bacterium | reverse complement strand
CCGCACTGATAAGGCGGCTTCGGTGAGAGTTTTGTTAGCTAACAAGCTAAGAAAACGAATGGCATCGAAGAGGTTTGATTTACCCACACCGTTCGCTCCAGCCACACACGTAAAAGGACCGAAACGGACGTCTACATTCATTAAGTTCTTAAAACCATTGACTTTCAATCGAAGAAGCATTTTGATATGTCCTCATCTTAAGGCTTTTGTATGACCACGCCCTTCTATTTGTATCCCGCCAGGTGGCCGACGGTGGAAACAATCGTCCTTGCTCCTGACATGAGAAGAGAGGCGAGTATCATGGTATCCATTGTCGGAATCCCCAGTCCAGAAGAATAATAGTAGACCTTTAAGCGGTCTTTATTTTTAAAGGGCGAATACGTTGAATCTCCATTAGAAAATGGGCTTCTGCTTCCCAAAGATCTACGGCCCGTTGGACATTCAGCCAAAACTCCGGGCTATTTCCGAATAAACGAGATAAGCGTATGGCCATCGGTGGAGAAATGGCCCGGAACGGATCGACCGTGAAGTCTTTATAGGAATCTTCCGTGCTCAATTGAAACCCGATCTTGGAATAAACCGCGGAGATTCGGTGTAACGGCTTGTTATCATACTTATTTTACTAGCTTTTTAATGAATTCAGCGGCGTCATTTAAGGTCATGTCGTACAATTCGATCGCTTCATCCTCGTCAAGGTCTATTGCAAATGTCCTTTCAGTTTTTCGTAAATAGACCTGGGTTGATTCTTCATCATGATAACGTCGGGGATCAGCCAGATGCGGACGTCCTTGCCCGCCGATTGGGTTGGGCCCCGGCGTTCAAGTAAGCCGCTGTGCGGCAGAATCCTTTCTTTGTTCCTTCCTAAAATATTACCTCGGAAGCCATTTAATAGAACGTTAATATCCTAATTTAAATATGATACTTCAAAATCCCCCTCTTGGGAAGGGTAAATCTTTTTTATGAAGAAAGGAGAGGTTGTAAAAAGAAACGTTCTCCACTTGATTCAGAAAATAGTTACAGGAGGGGGAAATGGGTAAATGATAAAGCAAACCACGGAAAGTTCGTTTAGAGGTTCTCGGGGAAATGGATGTCTGTGAAGGGGAGTTAAGTCCAGCTTTCTGGGGGGACATCTCATGGGTCAGGGAACCAGGTGCGCTCTTCTATCGCACGTAGACTGGGACTTGATATCGGCGGACTTTTACCCGTTGACAGGTACGTCGAGGGAGTTGTTGAAATGATGCTCGATGCCACCGGGCATTACGCCGATCCGTTGACTGAAGAACGTCTATTTGCCTGGCACTCCGCTCTGTTCCCAACCGGGCGCTGTGGTATGACGAAAATCGTGGTCGGCGGCTTGCGTGACGCTAAATCCGACCCCATGCAAGTGGTTTCCGGCCCAATCGGCAGGGAGAAGGTGCATTATCAGGCCCCTGAGGCTAAGCGTGTTCCCAGGGAAATGCGCGCTTTCCTGAAATGGTTTAATGGTTCCCAATCTATAGATCCGGTACTGACGGCAGGTCTGGCGCATCTCTGGTTTGTGACGATTCATCCTTTTGAGGACGGCAACGGCCGGATTGCCCGGGCGATTGCCGATATGGCGCTGGCGCGTTCGGAAAATAGCCGGCAGCGTTTTTATAGCCTGTCGGCGCAAGTTCGCCTGGAGCGAAACGCCAGTTATGCCTTAGCGGACCCATGGACGAGGTGAGGGCCCTCCATCCGGACTCGGCCCTGTTCCCGGCGAATCCCAATCCTGATCTCAGCAGGGGTGGGTAGTAGCGCCAAATCGTTTGGCTCGTGGCATCGGTATTCTGCTTAGAGGCACCTTTTCAGGGGTAAAAAGGTTCGTTTAAGGCCCTTTTTCTCTATCCGTTTTGATATAATCGACTAAAAATTCAATCAGTTCGTCTGGTACGACCCCCATATACCCATATAGCATATACCCATATAGCATATAGATCCCCATCTAGCCATCTAAACCATCTATTCCAAAATATTCTTATCTGCGTTTCGCGGCAATCGGCAGGGCACGGACGCGAAGACGGGCTTGTTCGAAGACTACAACGCTTCCCTGATTCAAGGCTTCCTCGATAGCCACGAGATTGTTTTGGAGGAGGGTCACCTGGTTTTCAGGCCGTCGTTCTGATCCACGTCGAAATAGAATAACAGAGGGCTTACTTTCCTGACCGAGGGCTAATAGTGTAGGGAAATCCGTATCAGCCGAAACAAGGATACGATCTTCAACTGAGGCTAAAGAGAAAATTTCTTCATCCGATGCCGCCTGGCTGCATTCCCAAGTCCCGGACATGGACGGCATCATGTCCCAGCCGAATGAGGGCCTTAGCCACCACCGGGGACAGGGCGTTATCGATTAAAAACTTCATGAGGCCTTTAATAATGGCAGTTCCCTTTCCCGAACCGCTTCAGCAGCATACCGCAAGGCCTCCTGGATATCGCCCGGTTCAAGGTCAGGGTAGGCTTCCAGTATTTCATCTTCCTTCATACCGTCGGCCAACATTCCGACAATGGTGGCAACTGGGATTCGAAGTCCCCGCAGGCAGGGTATCCCTCCCATTTGATGCGGATTGACCGTAACGCGTTTAAATTCCATGCTGGACCTCCAGTGAATAATCCACCAGATAATAATTTTATGCTGTAATATATCATAGACTTCTCGATTAATCCATGTGGAATTTTTGGGCAAATTGTAGGGGGGCATTATGTCTATGTCTCAGGTTTTAATAAAGTGGGTCCAGTTGGAGTTACCTGGGGGAATAAAAAGCAAATGACCTGGAAATATTTCGATAAGTATTGCGACGAGATCTTCGCTATCGTCGATAATAAAGATCGATGGCTTCCGGAGAGCATGAACCTATTTTGGTGGGGGTCCAAACCTGCAGCGCATAATCATCCCTTCAATCCACCGAATCCTTGTCTAACAATCATCTCGGGAAAATTGTTTGGTCTGCAAGACCTTCTTCATTTTTCCCAATTCTTGAACATGGCCTCCTCCAGGGCTTCGGGACTGTGCACAAATATGCGAGCAGCAACGAACGGGTAGCGAGTATCAAGGTAGGGTTGCCGGATGCGGGTTTGAAAGATGGCAAAATAGGATACTGAATTTTTTGGTGGTCCCAACGGGGTTCGAACCCGTGTTACCGGCGTGAGAGGCCGGTGTCCTAGGCCACTAGACGATGGGACCATAAAAAGAAAGAATTCAGAATTCAGGAATCAGTATCCAGAAAAAAATCTTCTGAAAAGATTGCTTTAAAATCAGACAGGCGTAACAGGAGTTATCTATTTTTTACCCAGGCTCCGATGACGCTACGGAACCTTGTTCCGTTACAAACCTGCTCCAACTGGTTGTAAAAATTGGCTGGGGGACAGGGATTCGAACCCCGATAGGTAGATCCAGAGTCTACAGTCTTGCCGTTAGACGATCCCCCAGTCGGAAAAAACGTTCGGCGTGAAGCGTTCGGCGTTCGTCGATGTCTGAATTTCATGTTTTGCGGACATCGACGAAAACTTTAATACGATAAAATATGGTTTAAAAAAAATCAAGAAGTTTGTAACCCTTTTATAAAATTCACGGCCTGGTTTAAACGTTTCATGGTCCTTTCCGGGCCCATGGCCTCCATGACCTCGAAAAGTCCCGGACTGGCTGTCTTGCCGGTCAGGGCCAGACGGATGGGCGGGGCCATTTGTTTCATGGTGACCCCGGTTTCAGCGATTACCTGGCTAAAGGTGGCTTCCAGGGCGGCCGAGGTCCATTCAGAAAGGGCCGACAAACGGCCGGTTAATGCCTCCAACAGGGGAAGGCCTTCTGAAGAAAAGAATTTTTTAACCGCTTCGGGCTGATAGGTCATCTCCTCCTGAAGATAAAAATCCGTTGCTTCGGCCATCTCGACCAGGGTTTTAGACCGCTTTTTTAAAGTGCCGGCGCATCGGGCCAAATAGTCCAAATCCGGCCCCGGGAATCCTCTTTTTTCGATAAAAGGGGCCAGCAAGGTTGCCAACTCCCGGTCATTAGATTCTTTGATATAATGGCTGTTGAGCCAAAGAAGTTTTTCCTGGTTGAAGACACCGGCCGATTTTCCCACCTGGTCGATGGAAAATTTGGCGATCATCTCTTCCCGGCTGAAGATTTCTTCATCGCCGTGGGCCCATCCCAATCGAACCAGATAGTTGATTAATGCCTGGGGTAAATAACCCATGTCTTTATAGGCCAGTACCGAGGTGGCCCCGTGGCGTTTACTGAGACGGGTCTTGTCCGGCCCCAGGATCATGGGGACATGGGCAAAGAAGGGCAGGGGCCGGCCCAGGGCCTGATAGATCTGGATCTGCCGGGGGGTGTTGTTGATATGATCGTCTCCCCGGATGATGTGGGTGATCTCCATGGTGATATCGTCAACAACCACCGCCAGATGGTAAGTGGGTGTGCCGTCGCCCCGGGCCAGAATGAGATCGTCCAATTCTTCATTGGGAAAGACTATGGGACCCCGTATCAGGTCATTAAAAGAGGTGGTTCCGGTCCTTGGGTTCTTCAGGCGGACGACGGTTTGGGGCCCAGGGCCTAAACCCTTTTCCCGGCAAGTCCCGTCATATTTGGGTTTCCGGCCTTCGGCCCTGGCGTTTTCCCTTTTCTTTTCCAATAGTTCCTTGGAGCAGTCACAATAATAGGCCTTGCCTTGGGCCAGGAGTTCCGAAATAAATTGACGATAGATCTCAGTCCGGTTAGACTGGAAATAAGGTCCTTCATCCCAATTAAGGCCCAACCATTCCAGACCTTCCAGAATGGCCCGGGTGGCTTCATCGGTAGAGCGGGCCTGATCCGTGTCTTCAATCCGGAGGATAAAAACCCCGCCCTGCTGCCGGGCAAAAAGCCAATTAAAAAGGGCGGTTCTGGCCCCGCCGATATGAAGATACCCGGTTGGACTGGGTGGAAAGCGTGTTCGTATTTTAACCATGACCGGTTATCTATCATACTTTTTCTCCAAAGGCAACACCCAGGCGAATTTACTTGACAAAAATAATATTTTTACTATAGTTAACAGTTTATTTTGTCAATGGTAAGGAACCCTTACCATTATTGTTTGGAAAAATGAAACAGATTAAAGTAGATAGCATTCCGGCTGAGGGGCTTTTGGTTGATTTCCTTTTAGAACCGGCCTGGTTAAAGGAAATATCCGAAGAAAGACCTCTCGGTTTTGTCCCCTCCGGACCTTTGGAATGCCAGGGGGCATTAACCAGGACCGGACAGGGCATTTTGTTTCGAGGAACGATCAGGGGAAAAATTCGGTTTGAATGCAGCCGGTGTCTGGAACTTTTCCTGAGAGCCTTGGATGAACCGGTAGGGGCGGAATGGCGTTTGCTTTCGGCCCCTTTAAAACCATCGGAAAAAGAGGGGACCTCTCAAATAGAAGATCTTGAAACCGGCCTGATCAAAGAGGGGGTTTTGGACCTGCAGGAAAGGATTTTGGAAGAGGTGATCTTGACCATTCCCATACAGCCTCTGTGCCGGGAAACTTGCCTTGGTCTCTGCCCGATTTGCGGGGAGAACAAAAATATCAATCCCTGCAATTGCAAATCCAAAGAGGGGGACAGCCCTTTTTCGGCCTTGAAAAACTTGAAAATATGAAATGTCCGAATGGAACAGCCCATTAAGATAGACGATATGTTGGGATCCATCGGTTTTAATTGGAGGAAAATACAATGGCTTTACCTAAGAGAAGACATTCCCGTGCCCGTAAGGGAAAACGAAGGGCTCACGATGCCCTGACAGCTCCTTCGTTGTCTCGGTGTCCTCAATGTCATGAACCTAAGCTACCCCATTTCGCTTGTCCTTCCTGCGGGACCTATCGGGGTCGCCAGGTCACGATCCTTGAGGAAGAAAAATCCTAACAGCCTATTTTACAGAACTGAGTAGCGGATAGGACGATTTGGAACCCATTAAGATAGCCGTTGATGCTATGGGTGGAGACCAAGCCCCTGCTGTGGTAGTTAAAGGGGCGGTCCTGGCCACCAAGGAATTGAGGATACCCTTGACCTTGGTGGGAAACCAGGATCTTATTGCCAGGGAACTGGCCGGATTGACCTATAATCCGGATCTGATTACCATCCATCATTGCACAGAAGTGGCCGGGATGGGCGAATCCCCTATCGATGTCATTCGAAGAAAAAAAGATGCTTCCATTCGGGTGGCCTTGGACCTGGTTAAAAACGGACAGGCTCAGGGTGTGGTAAGCGCCGGGAATTCAGGGGCGACCATGGCCCTGGGAGTGGTCATACTGGGAAAGCTGCCCGGAGTGGAACGGCCGGCCTTAGGCGCAATTCTTCCTTCCCATAACACACCGACTTTATTGATCGATGTGGGGGCCAATGTGGATTGTAACGCCAATCAACTGGTTCAATTTGCCATTATGGCGGTTCCTCTGGTCAAATATATTCTGAAACGTCCGAATCCAAGAGTGGGTATCTTAAGCATTGGAGAAGAAGAATCCAAAGGAAATGAACTGGTTCGCCAAACTGCGGAAATTTTAAAAAAAACCCCTTTGAATTTCATCGGCAATGTGGAAGGCCGAGATATTTTTAGCGGTAAGGTGGATGTTGTGGTCTGTGATGGATTTGTCGGCAATATCTGCCTCAAGTTGAGCGAAGGGCTGGTCGAAACCATGGGAACTATGTTAAAAGAGGAAATCCGGTCAGGTCTGGGTTCCAAAATGGGATTTCTCTTGCTGAAACCGGCCTTCGAGCGATTTTCAAAAAAGCTGGACTATGCCGAAATCGGCGGGGTTCCTCTTTTGGGTGTTAATGGCGTGGTGGTGATCAGCCACGGGGCCTCCAACCCGCGGGCTATCATGAACGCTATCCGGGTGGCAGCGCAGACCGTTCAAAACCGGATCAATGAACATGTCCTGGAAGGTCTGCAGCTTTACGAATCCTATTATCGTAAATTAAAACCCCATAAGTTTTGGGATACCCTTAAGAGGAAAATCGGGACGTAACCCCTTTTTAAGCTTAAAGCTCAAGGCTGAAAGCTCAAAGTAAAAACAAAAAGCTAATCAAAGCTATTTGAGATTGAATCAGAATTGCCATGTTAGAATCTAAATAGGGAAAGGGTTGGATATGGATTATTTTCTTACCGAAGAACAGCAGATGATCAAGGAGATAGCTCGAAAGATTGCCGAGGAGAAAATCAAGCCGGTCCGGGCCGAATTGGATGAAAAAGAGGTTTTTCCCCGGGATTTGTTAAAGGTGATCGCTCAATCCGACCTCTTTGGAGTCTGTATCCCCCAGGAGTATGGCGGGTTTGGAGGAGGCTCTTTTGAAAACTGCCTGGCGGTGGAAGAATTAAGCCGGGGATGTTTGGGGGTTTGCACCAGTTTCGCGGCCAGTGGGTTGGGGGCCTATCCGATTCTTCTTTATGGGAGTGAAGAACAGAAAAAAAAATATCTCCCGGAGATCGCCAGCGGACAGAAGCTGGCGGCCTTTGCCCTGACCGAATCTACTGCCGGCAGCGATGCCGGCGGGATCATGACTACGGCCGAATTGAAAGGTGACGAATATATCCTCAATGGGACTAAGCAGTGGATTACCAATGCCGGTGAAGCGGACATTTATTCAGTAATCGTCATCACCGATCGCAGTAAAGGACCCCGTGGGGCCAGCGCCTTTATTGTGGAAAAAGGGGATCCGGGTTTCGGTTTCGGAAAAAAGGAAAGTAAGATGGGGATCCGGGCCTCGACCACAGGAGAGCTTATTTTTAACCAGTGCCGTATTCCCAAAGATCGAATCATTGCCCGGGAAGGGATGGGATTTGTTGTGGCTATGAAGACCTTTGATATGTCCCGTCCGGGAGTGGGTGCCCAGGGAGTAGGTTTGGCCCAGGGGGCATTGGAAGAGGCCGTTCGGTTCGCCAGAACCCGGATGCAGTTCGGAAAACCGATTATCGCCTTTCAGGCCGTCCAACACATGCTGGCCGATATGGCCACCTTTACCGAAGCGGCCCGGGCCCTGGTCTATTCCACGGCCCGATTTGTGGACAGCGGGGCCAAGGATGTCTCCAAGGCCTCGGCCATGGCCAAGGTCTTTGCCAGTGATGTGGCTATGAAGGTGACTACCGATGCCGTTCAGGTCTTTGGGGGTACCGGATATATGAGGGATTACCCGGTTGAAAAAATGATGCGCGATGCCAAGATCCTCCAGATCTTTGAGGGCACCAATCAGGTCCAAAGGAATATCATCGGCCAGGAACTCAATAAAGAAGGGGGCCGGAAAAAATAATTTCGGAATTCGGATTTCGGAATTCGGAGTGAGGCATGCATAATTAAGGAAGTACCAAAACTCCGCAATCCGCAATCCGCAATCCGCAATCGAATTATGCATATCATCGTTTGTATAAAACAGGTTCCGGATACCAGACAGGTCCGGCTGGATGAAAAGACCCACACCTTGATTCGAGAAGGGGTGGAAAGCATCATCAATCCTTATGATATGTATGCCCTGGAAGCAGGGCTGCGCCTGAAGGACCAGTTCGGCGGGAAGGTTACGGTCTGTTCCATGGGCCCCCCCCAGGCCGAATCCTCTTTACGGGAAGCTATCTCTTACGGGGCCGACGAGGCGGTTTTGCTTTCCGACCGGGCCTTTGCCGGGGCCGATACCTGGGCTACTTCCTATACCCTGGCCAAAGGAATTGAAAAGATCGGTCCCTTTGATGTGATCCTTTGCGGAAAGCAGGCCGTGGACGGCGATACGGCCCAGGTAGGACCGGGCATTGCCGAACGGCTGTCCCTGCCCTATGTGACCTGGGTGCGGAAGATCGAAGAGATCCAGGACGGGCGGATGATTGTCCAGCGGTTGATGGACGATGGCTATGACCGGCTGGAGCTGCCCTTACCGGCCCTGCTTACTGTGGTCAAGGAAATTAACGAACCCCGGGTACCTTCTTTAAAAGGAAAAATGCGGGCCAAAACCCAGAAGATCGCGGTTTATGGTGTAAAAGATTTAGAGGCGGATCCGGAAAGGGTGGGCTTGCAGGGATCAGCTACCCAGGTGGTTCGGGTTTTCCCTCCGCCCAGACTCAAAGAAAGGGAGTGGATCCAGGGGACGGCCAGGGAGCAGACCGGGGTATTGTTGGAAAAGTTGAGCCAGGCCAAATTGATTGTGGGAAATTAACGGGTGATGCTGGATGCTGGATAAACCCTTCATTTCAGTTTACTTGATGGTATAGGAATTTTCTTTTTGGACGCAGATCGACGCAGATTGACAAGATTTCGAATATAAAGAATAACTATCTGCATATCAGAAAAAAAATTCTCAGAGCAATTCATAGAAACGATGAGCCTACAAACCCGGATTGATTTAGAAAAATGTATCGGCTGTGAAATTTGCGTCTCGGCCTGCCCTTTTGGTGCCCTGGAAATGAGGGAGGGAAAGGCCTATGCCAACGACCAGTGTACTTTGTGCGGGGCCTGTGCCGAGGAGTGCCCGGAAGGGGCCATTTTCGTTCCTTCCCTGGAAGAAGGCCAAAGTTCGGGTGAATACAGCGGGGTTATGATCTATGCCGAACAGCGGCTTGGGAAAGTGGCTGAAGTGGCCTATGAATTGCTGCACAAGGGGCGGGAACTGGCCGATATCCTGAAGGTGTCCCTTTCAGCGGCCCTGATCGGGAAGGATCTTTCCGCCCCGGCCCGGAGTCTGATTGAATCCGGAGCGGATCAGGTGTATGTGGCCGATCATCGTTCTTTAGAAGGGTTTACCGATGAACTCTACGGAGAGGTCCTGACCCGGATCATCCGGACCTGCCGGCCGGAAATCCTCCTGGCCGGCGCCACTTCCATCGGCCGCTCTTTTATCCCCAAGGTGGCCACCCAGATCGGGACCGGCCTGACGGCCGATTGTACGGAATTATCCATCGATCCCGAAAAACGGCTCCTGCTTCAAACCCGTCCGGCTTTCGGCGGGAACATTATGGCCACGATTATCTGTCCTCAGAAGAGGCCCCAGATGGCCACGGTAAGATCCAAGGTCATGAAGAAAGGCCATGCGCAACCCGGACGTTCCGGAGAGATTATCCCGGTGGATTTGGATTGGTCTCAGATCCATTGTAAAACGAAATTGTTGGAGATTGTGGAAGAAATTTCTGAGAAAGTTCGATTGGCTGAAGCCGATGTGATTGTCTCCGGAGGGAGGGGCCTGCAGGAAGAGAAGCATTTTTCCCTGATCAGGGAGTTGGCCGAATTGCTCAATGCTGCGGTTGGAGCTTCCCGGGGGGCTGTAGATTCCGGTTGGATTTCCTATGCCCACCAGGTGGGGCAGACCGGGAAGACCGTGGCTCCGAAACTGTATATCGCCATCGGGATTTCCGGGGCGGTCCAACATCTGGTCGGGATGCAGTCCTCGGACACCATTGTGGCCATCAATACCGATCCCCATGCCCCCATCTTTGATGTGGCCTCTTATGGTATTGTGGGCGATCTTTTCGAGGTCGTTCCGGAAATAATCAGGCAGTTGAAAGAGAGAATGTGCAATAACTGAGAATGCCGTTACTGGGATACTGGATACTTGATGGATTCGTTAAAAGTAATCGAAACCTAATTATCGTCATTCCCATGAAAACGGGAATCCAGTCGGTGGAGAGTTTGATTCGATCCGGTATCCAGCATCTTTAAAAAAAGGAAGCCATCATGAATGAAGACCAACGCGTTATCTTAATCACCGGGGCCTCACGGGGCATCGGTCGGGCTATTGCCCTGCATTTGGCTGGACCGGGTGTGGTGTTGCTTTTGAACCATTATGATCCCGATCCGGCCATGGCCGAACAGACCCTGAGAGAGGTGGAGGCCAAAGGGGCCAGGGTAAAGATCTGTTATTTCAATGTGGCCGACTTCCAGGAAGTGCAATCGCAAACCGATGGCTTGCTTAAGGAATGGGGCCGCATAGACGTTTTGATCAATAACGCCGGGATTACCCGGGATACCCTGCTGATGCGGATGAAAGAAGAAGATTGGGACCGGGTGATAACCATCAACCTGAAGGGGGTTTTTAATTGTACCCAGGCGGTAATCCGTTCCATGATCAAAAATAAATCGGGGAAAATTGTCAATGTCGCTTCAGTAGTCGGCGCAACCGGCAATGCCGGCCAGGCCAATTATGCCGCTTCCAAGGCCGGGGTCATGGGCTTTACCAAATCGGTGGCCAAAGAAGTGGCCGCCCGGGGCATCCAGGTCAATGCCATCGCCCCGGGATTTATCGATACGGAAATGACCGCCGTCCTTTCGGAACAGGTGCGCCAGGATTTTTTGAAGACCATCCCCATGGGACGGAGCGGACAACCCGAAGAGGTGGCCGAACTGGTGGTCTTTTTGGTTTCCCGGGCCTCGGATTATATTACCGGCCAGGTAATCCATATCAACGGCGGGATGTATATGTAAGACTCGAATTCAGGAGTCAGAATTCAGGATCCAGAAGGAAAGGATTTTATTCTGACTATTGGCTCCTGGATTCCGGGTTCTTTTTTAACTGGACAGATTGCTTTTTGCAGTTTATTTATGGTTGCCTGGAGGCAACGGACAGGGACGAAAGATAACCATGAAGACCAAAAGGCTGACAGCCCAAGCTGACAGCAGATTTTTTCTAAGGAAGAGGAAATTAGGAAAGGAGGGTAATAACCCATGAGTATTGAAGAAAGAGTAAAGGCCATTATTTGCGAGCAGTTGAGTGTGGCTTCGGAGGATGTGGTTGCTCAGGCATCTTTTGTGGATGACCTCGGAGCGGATTCCTTGGACCTGGTGGAGATGATTATGGCCATGGAGGAGGCCTTTAATATTTCTATAGCCGATGAGGATGCCGAAAAGATCAAAACCGTCCAGGATGCTATTGATTATGTTAAAGCCCACACCCAATAACAAGGGTTGATTCCTTCTCAATGGGAGGTGAGGTTTTGAAAAAAAGAGTCGTTATTACTGGCCTGGGTCTGGTCACCCCCCTCGGAGTCGGGGTTAAGGAAACCTGGGAAAATCTTTGCCAGGGCAAATCGGGGATCGGCCCGATCACCCGCTTCGATTCCGGCAAATTCCGTACCCGCATCGCCGGGGAAGTCAAGGGCTTTAAGGCCGAAGAGTTTATGCCCCAGAAATTGATCAAGCGGCTGGATGTCTTTGTTCATTACGCCCTGGGTGCGGCCCGGATGGCCATGGAACAATCGGGCCTGAAAATTACTCCGGACCTGGCCCCTTGGGTCGGAGTAGTGACCGGCTGTGGCCTGGGAGGGCTCCGGACTATCGAAGATACGCATACTGTTTTACTTTCCCGCGGTCCGGATCGGATCAGCCCTTTTTTTATTCCCATGTTGATCGCCAATATGGCCCCGGGCCAGATCGCCATTGAATATGGGGCCAAGGGCCCTAATCTATCGGTCGAAACGGCCTGTGCGGCCGGCAACCATGCCATAGGCGATTCCTTTAAACTGATTCAAAGAGGGGCGGCCAAGGCCATGATCTGCGGCGGGGTTGAAGCCGTAGTCACCCCTTTGGCCGTGGGTGGATTTAATGCCATGCGGGCCCTTTCCACCCGTAATGAGGAGCCGGAAAAGGCCTCCCGCCCCTTTGACAAGGACCGGGATGGATTTGTCATAGCCGAAGGAAGCGGTATCATGATCCTGGAGGATTTGGAGTTTGCTCTGGAACGGGGCGCAAAGATCCTGGGTGAAATCGTCGGCTATGGATTGACCGGGGATGCCTATCACATGACGGCCCCGGCGCCGGACGGGGATGGGGCCATCCGCTGCATGCAGATGGCCCTGGATGATGCCGGGTTGAAACCCGGGGAGATTGACTATATCAATGCCCATGGGACCTCGACGGATTTAAACGATGCAGCCGAGACCTTGGCCATTAAGACCGTCTTTAAAGAGCACAGCTATAAATTAGCCGTCAGTTCCACCAAGTCCATGACCGGACATTTGCTGGGTGGTGCCGGAGGAGTGGAATCGGTTTTTTCGGTCCTGACCATCCAGGAAGGCCTTATCCCGCCAACGATGAATTTAGATACGCCGGATCCCCACTGCGACCTGGATTATGTGCCCAATCAATCACGAAAGGCCGTGGTCCATACGGCCATGACGAATTCTTTCGGCTTTGGAGGGACCAACGCTGTTTTGGTCTTTAAAAAATATGCCTAACTCAAGGAAAAAGATAGATCTGATGATCGGCGTCGATCATGCCGGATTCGAGTTAAAAGAAGAACTCCTGAAGGTTCTTTCGGCCAAAGGTTTACGATGGGAAGATGCCGGGACCTTTGATAATGAATCGGTGGATTATCCGGATTTTGCCTTTAAGGTGGCCCAGGCCGTTTCTTCCGGCCGGGCGGCTTTAGGCCTCTTGATCTGCGGAACAGGGATCGGTATGTCCATAGCGGCTAACCGGGTGGCCGGGGTGCGGGCCGCTCTTTGCAATGATCTTTTTACGGCCCGGATGGCCAGGGCCCATAACAATGCCAATATTCTGACTATGGGCAGTCGGGTAGTGGGACCGGGTTTGGCCCAGGCTATTTTGCAGACCTTCCTGGAAACCCCTTTTGAAAAAGGAAGGCATTTGAGAAGGATTAAAAAACTGGAGGGGGGCTGCTCGTGATCAAGGGAATCGGAAAAGGCGAGGCCTCTCTTCGGGCTGTAGATCCAGAAGTTGCCCGGGCACTGCAAGGGGAACTCAAACGGCAAACTGAAAAGTTGGAACTCATTGCCTCGGAGAATTTTGTCAGCCGGGCAGTTTTGGAAGCCCAGGCCAGCGTCTTGACCAACAAATACGCCGAGGGATATCCGGAAAAACGATATTATGGCGGATGTCAATACGCCGATCAGGTAGAAACCCTGGCCATAGAACGGGCCCGCCGGATCTTTAAAGCCGATTTTGTCAATGTTCAGCCCCACTCCGGGTCTCAGGCGAATATGGCTGTTTTGTTTGCGGCCCTTCAACCCGGGCAGGGGATTCTCAGTATGGATCTGGTCCATGGCGGTCATCTGACCCATGGCAGTCCGGCCAGTTTTTCCGGAAGATTCTATAAGATTTATTCCTATGGAGTGGATCGGGAAACCCAGCGGATCAACTACCAGCAGGTGGCTGACCTGGCCCGGCTGTACCGACCCCGACTAATTATCGCCGGCGCCAGTGCTTATACCAGAATCATTGATTTTGAGGCCTTTTCAAGAATCGCCAAAGAAGTCGGGGCCTATCTGATGGTAGATATGGCCCACATTGCCGGATTGATAGCCGCAAATCTACATCCGTCACCGGTTCCCCATGCCGATTTTATTACCTCCACTACCCATAAAACCTTAAGAGGACCTCGAGGCGGTTTGATCCTGGGCAAAGCCGAATACAGTAAGATGCTGAACAATCAGATTTTTCCCGGAATCCAGGGCGGGCCCATGATGCATACTATCGCGGCCAAGGCCGTAGCCTTTAAAGAGGCCTTGAGTCCGGCCTTTAATGCTTATCAGGAGCAGATAAAGGCCAACGCCAGCAAACTGGCCGGTGAGTTGATGGAAAAAGGATTCAAGCTGGTTTCCAATGGAACCGATAATCATATGATCCTGATGGATGTCAGTTTTAGCGGATTGACGGGGATGGAGGCCGAAAAGGCCTTAGATTTCGCTGGAATCACGGTTAATAAAAACAGCATTCCCTTTGAGACCAAGAGTCCCCAGATTACCAGCGGAATCCGCATCGGGACTCCCGCCATTACGACCCGGGGTATGAAAGAATCCGAGATGGTCCAGGTGGCTGAATTTATCGCCCGGGTTCTAAATCAGATCGGAAATCAAGATCTCCTTAAGCGCACTCTAAAAGAGGTCCGGGAATTTTGCCGGGGTTTTCCCCTCTTTCCTCTGATTGGGTAATAAAGGGGCGAAAGCGATCCTTTCGCCGGATTTTGTTTAGAGGTCATCCATGCAAAGTTCCCACCGGCCTCCATGGCCGATTTATTTTATGGATATCGCCGATCTGGTGGCCCGCCGGTCGACTTGTCTGCGGCGCCAGGTAGGAGCGGTGGCTGTAAAAGATAAAAGGATCCTGGCCACCGGATATAATGGGGCACCCTCCGGTATTCCCCATTGTCTGGAGGTGGGGTGCTTAAGGGAACAGGAAGGAATTCCCTCCGGAGAAAGGCATGAATTATGCCGGGGCATTCATGCCGAGCAGAATGTCATTATCCAGGCGGCTTATCATGGTGTACCGATCCAGGGGGGGACCCTTTATTGTACCAACCTGCCCTGCGCCATCTGTTCCAAGATGTTGATCAATGCCGGGATAAAGGAAATATACTATCGGGAAGGTTATGCCGACTTCCTTTCCGAGGAGTTACTGAAAGCTGCCGGTGTCCCGGTGATCCAACTGGCTCTCCATTACACCAACCCCTGAAGGGACTCTATTTATGAAATGTCCTTATTGTAGTTCCTTTAACAACAAAGTGGTTGATTCAAGGCTCAGTAAGGAAGGAGTCTTGATCCGTAGACGGCGGGAATGCAATGCCTGTCAACGGCGGTTTACAACCTATGAGAAAGTGGAGGAAATTCATCCGGTAGTCATCAAAAAAGATGGACGGAGGGAGCCTTTTCAGCGGGAAAAGATCTCCGAAGGGATCGAGCGGGCCTGTCAGAAACGACCGATCAGCGTTGAGGCCATCGAGGAATTTATCGATGCCCTGGAGCAGTCCTTTCAAGACTCGGGCCGGAAGGAAATTTCAACCACGGAAATCGGGGAAAGGGTCATGGCCAAGCTCCATGAGTGGGACGATGTAGCTTATGTGCGTTTTGCCTCGGTCTACCGCCAATTTAAGGATCCGGGTGATTTTGTCCAGGAATTGAAAGAACTGTTGGAGAGTCGCCGCAAAAAGGAAACCAAAAACAAAAAAAAATAACCTATAGCTCAAAGCCCAAGGCTCAAAGAAAAAGGGAGTTGCTTTGAACTTCCAGTTTTTCCTTCTTGAAACTTGCATCTTGAGACTTGAAACTGTATTTTTGCACTAAATAACCGTGCCGTCTGAAACCGATATCCATTATATGAAAATGGCCCTGCGTTTGGCCCGAAAAGGATCGGGCCGGACCTCTCCCAACCCCATGGTCGGGGCCGTGGTAGTCCGGAAGGGGGTTGTCGTAGGCCAGGGATTTCATCAAAGAGCCGGCGGCCCTCATGCTGAACGAATTGCCCTTGAAGAGGCCGGGGACAGAGCCAGAGGAGGAACCCTTTATCTCAATCTGGAACCTTGTAACCATTTCGGCCGGACCCCGCCCTGCTCCCCGTTGATCCTCGAAAGAGGGATTAAAAAAGTAGTCTTTGGAATGATCGACCCCAATCCGCAAGTTCAAGGGGGGGGAGGCGACTGGCTTCGTTCCCAGGGGGTTGAAATAGTACAAGGGGTCCTGGAGCAGGAATGCCGGCGTTTGAATGAATTTTTTATCAAGTGGATCATCACCGGCCTGCCGTTTGTCATCATAAAAGCAGCGGTAAGCCTCGATGGCCGGATTGCCACCCGGACCGGCGATTCAAAATGGATCAGCAATGAACGTTCCCGGCTTCTGGTCCATCGATTGCGAAATGAGGTCGACGGGGTCCTGGTGGGTGTCGGTACGGTGATGAAAGATGATCCTTTGCTGACCGTAAGGTTGCCAAAAGGAAAGATCAAGGATCCTCTCCGGATCGTCGTCGATCCGCGGTTGCGACTTTCCAATAAAAGTCAAATCCTGAACGACCCTGATAAGACTCTGATTGTTACAGGGGACCAGGTGCCTTTCGGCAAAAAAAAAGGATTCCTTTCCAAAGGAGTGGACATCCTTTCTTTACCGGAGCAGGAAGGGCGGATCTCTATTAAAGATCTCCTGACCGACCTGGGCCGGAGAGGCCTGATCAGCCTCTTGGTAGAAGGCGGGGCCGAGGTCTATGGTTCTTTTTTGAGCGAAAGGCAGGTAGATAAATTGATTCTGTTTGTCGCCCCTTTGCTTATCGGTGGCCAAAAGGCCAAAGGGATGATCGGCGGTCAAGGAGTGGCCTCGATAACCGAGGCCCTTCGTTTTAAAGAAATGAAGGTTAAATCCCTGGCCGGGGATATTTTAGTAGAAGCCTATCCGGAAAAGTGAGATAATAGAAACAGGCGAGAGGATAGTTGCTCGTTACTGGTTGCCCGTTACTGGATAAACTGCCTGAAAATTATACCATTCTTTGTCGTTATCCAGCATCTCTTTTTGTTTTTATCCTGTTTCCAGTATCCAGGGACGAGCCGCCAGCAACCAGTATCAGGTATTTAACCCAGTAACCCGCAACGAGGAACGAGTAACAGGTCTTGCATGTTCACCGGATTGGTTGAAGGACAAGGGGAAATTGTCAGGATTGAAAAAAAAGGGAATAAAGCCCTCTTATGGATTAAACCGGATTTCCTTTTGGAAGAAAAAAAGTTAGGGGAAAGCATTTCGGTAAACGGTGTCTGTTTGACGGCTGCGGCCTGGAAAGGAGAGATATTTTCCGTCGATGTCTCTGAAGAAACTTTGAGGCGCTCCAATCTGGGCCGGCTTAAGAGCGGGAATCAGGTGAATTTGGAAAGGGCCTTGAAACTTTCCGACCGCCTGGGCGGACACTGGGTCACCGGCCATATCGATGGAACCGGCCGGATTGAACACAAAAAAATGCAGGAAAATTTTTTTTTGTTGACTATATCCTATCCGAAGGCCTTAAGTCCTTTTATTATCGAAAAAGGCTCCATTGCGGTCGATGGGATCAGTTTAACTGTAAACCGGGCCGGAGAAGGGACCTTCGACCTGACCATTATCCCGCATACGGCCAACCAGACTACCCTGAACCGAAAGAAAGTCGGGGAGGAGGTTAATCTGGAAACCGATCTGATCGGGAAATATGTTTTTCAGTTTTTATCCCGCCGGAAAGAAGGCCCACCCGAACCGAGACCGGGGATGGATGAGGGCTTTTTGCGGGAACATGGGTTTTTATAAAAGAAGTGGTCAGCTTCCAGCCATCAGCATTCACCAAAAGAAAAAAAACTAACCGCTGATGGCTGATAGCTTTAAAAGGAGTTTTGTATGCCAGTTTCAACAATAGAAGAAGCCCTGGAGGATATCCGGGCCGGCAAAATGGTCATCCTGGTGGACGATGAAGACCGGGAAAATGAAGGCGATCTGACCATGGCCGCTGAAAAAATCACCCCTGAGGCCATCAATTTTATGGCCAGATTCGGGAGAGGGCTTATCTGCTTGTCCTTGACTCCGGAAAGGGTGGAACAACTGCAATTACCGATGATGGTGCGGAATAATACCTCCTCCTTCAAAACGGCCTTCACGATATCCATTGAGGCTCGTAAAGGGGTAACCACCGGGATTTCCGCGGCCGACCGGGCCACCACCATCTTAACCGCCATAGCCGACCCGGCCCAACCGGAGGACTTGGTCAGTCCGGGGCATATCTTTCCTTTGCGGGCCCGGGGAGGCGGGGTCCTGGTTCGAACCGGGCAAACCGAAGGTTCTGTCGATCTGTCCCGTTTAGCCGGCTTGAAGCCCTACGGGGTCATCTGTGAGATCATGAAAGATGATGGAACCATGGCCCGTATGTCCGATCTGGAAGAATTCTCCAAGGCCCATGATCTAAAGATCATTACCATCAAGGATCTGATTGAATATCGTTTCCGGAATGAATCGTTTGTACACCGGCAGGCCGAAACGATTCTGCCCACCCCTTACGGCATCTTCAGGGCTATTGTTTTTGAAAACGATGTGGATGAACACCAGCATCTGGCTTTGGTTAAGGGAGAAATAAGCCCTAAAAAAGATATTCTGGTCCGGGTCCATTCCGAGTGCCTGACCGGCGATGTCTTCGGTTCTCTCCGTTGCGATTGTGGAGAACAACTCAAGGCGGCCTTGAAAAAAATCGAAAAAGAAGGGTGCGGGGTGTTGTTATATATCCATCAGGAAGGTCGTGGGATAGGATTGGTTAACAAGCTCAGGGCCTATATGCTTCAGGATCAGGGGAAAGATACCGTGGAGGCCAATGAGGCCCTGGGATTTAAGGCCGACCTCCGGGATTATGGTATCGGTGCCCAGATCCTGGCCGACCTGGGGGTTCGAAAAATGAGATTGATGACCAATAATCCTAAGAAAATTATCGGATTGGAGGGATACGGCATCCAGGTCACCGAGCGGGTTTCCATTGAAATTCCTCCTAAAAAGGAGAACATTAATTACCTGAAAACCAAACGGCAGAAAATGGGCCACTTGCTCGATTTGGCCCCTAAGGCCGTGGAAGCGGGGAAAGCTTAAAAAAACAAGATACTGGTTGCTGGTTGCTGGATACTTGTTAAAACCAACCTTCCCCCCGGGGACACCACGAAACAGGAAAATTGTTTTCGCCGAACGCCGAACGACGAACGGTATTTTCGAACTAAAAGGAGGACGGCCGATGGCCAGGATATTCGAAGGAAAATTGCAGGCGGAAGGGATGCGATTCGCCATAGTGGTGAGCCGTTTTAACGACTTTATCGGCGAACACCTGGTCGGAGGGGCACTGGATGCCCTGAATCGGAACGGGGCCAGAGAAGAAGATGTCGCCATATTCAAAGTACCGGGGGCCTTTGAAATCCCCCTGGTGGCCAAGCAATTGGCCTTACAAAAAAACTATGATGCCATCATCTGTCTGGGGGCGGTAATCCGCGGGGCGACCCCCCATTTTGAGTATGTCAGTGCCGAAGTTTCCAAGGGTATAGCCAATGCCTCCCTGGAAACCGGTATCCCCATGGCCTTCGGGGTAATCACCACCGAAAACCTGGAACAGGCTATTGAACGGGCCGGTTCGAAAGCCGGCAATAAGGGGTGGAGTTCAGCCATAGCGGCTATCGAGATGGTGGATTTGCTCCGGAAGATTCGGGGATGACCCCATGCCGGCAGTCAAAGCAGAGGAGGGTGATTTAAATGTTCCGGCGGTCTCGAAGACGCCTTCAACGGGAAGTCGACGAAAATCGCGGGAGGCAGCCCTGCAGGCCCTTTTCTTAATCGAGATGAATCCCCAAAACTCTCTTGAGCATTCCTTGAAGATTTTCCTGGAAAATTTCCCCGTTAAAGAAGGGTCCCGTCCCTTTTTTTTACGGCTGGTCGAGGGGGTTTGGGGACATAAGACCGAAATCGACCTGCTGATTCAAAGACATTCGGAAAACTGGCGGCTGGAACGCATGTCCAGGGTGGATTGCAATATTTTGAGGATAGCCGTTTTTGAGCTGACCCATTGCGACGATATTCCTCCCAGGGTGGCCATAAATGAGGCCATTGATCTGGGAAAACATTTCGGCACCGATGAATCCGGGGCCTTTATCAACGGCATTTTGGACAGCATATTTTTGGACCGCTATGGAAAAACGAGTCCGGAGGAAATGCGGGAAGAAAAGTAAGCCGGGAATGATGGACCTATGAAAGAAAAGTATACCCCCCATAGTATCGAGATTAAATGGCAGGCCTGCTGGGAAAAGGACAAGGCCTTTCGGGTGACCGAGGGTCCTGAACGTCAGAAATATTATCTTCTGGAAATGTTTCCTTACCCTTCGGGGAGGATCCACATGGGCCATGTGCGTAATTACACCATCGGCGACGTGGTGGCCCGTTATAAACGGATGAAAGGCTACAATGTGCTGCATCCCATGGGCTGGGATGCCTTCGGCATGCCGGCTGAAAATGCGGCCATAGCCCGCAAAATTCACCCGGCCCGTTGGACCTATGACAATATCGATTATATGAAGACCCAACTCAAGCGTTTGGGCTTCAGTTATGACTGGGATCGTGAATTAGCCACTTGTGCCCCGGAGTATTATAAATGGGAACAGCTCTTTTTCTTGAAGATGTGGGAGAAGGGCCTGGCCTATCGCCGCCGTTCTCTGGTCAACTGGTGCCCCCGCTGCCAAACCGTTCTGGCCAATGAGCAGGTGGTGGGCGATGGACAATGCTGGCGTTGCGATCATCCGGTTGAAGGCAAGGAATTGGAACAATGGTTCTTCCGGATCACCCACTATGCCGAAGAACTGTTGGAGTGGTGCGAAAAATTGCCGGGCTGGCCGGAAAAGGTCCTGACCATGCAGCGCAACTGGATTGGGAAAAGCTTTGGAACGGAAATTGATTTTCCCCTGGAAGACGGTTCCGGAGCCTTGACCGTCTTTACCACCCGCCCGGATACCCTTTACGGGGCCACCTTTATGAGCTTGGCCGTGGAACACCCCTTGATTCCGAGTCTCTGCCGGAACACCCCCCAGGAAGAGCCGGTTAAGGCCTTTGTGGAAAAGGTCCGGGGGTTGAACCGCCGGCCTGGTTTCGAAGCCGAACTGGAGAAGGAAGGGGTATTTACCGGGGCTTATTGCCTGAATCCCCTTACCCGGGAGAAGATGCCGATATTCGTGGCCAATTTTGTCCTGATGGAATACGGCACCGGGGCGGTTATGGCCGTACCGACCCATGATCAACGGGATTTTGAATTTGCCGCCAAATATGGGTTGCCTCTCAGGGTGGTGGTCCAGCCGGAAGGGGGTCCTCTCCTGACCCCTCAGACCATGACCAAAGCCTATGAAGGGCCGGGGAAACTGGTCAACTCCGGGGAGTTCGACGGCCAGGACCATGAAGAGGCCAAAAAATCCATCACCAGGTTTTTAGAGACCAGAGGACAAGGTCGTGAAAAAATTCAGTACCGTTTGCGGGATTGGGGAGTTTCCCGACAGCGATACTGGGGGGCGCCGATACCGATGATTTATTGTGACCGATGCGGCATCGTCCCGGTTCCGGAAAAAGACTTGCCGGTCCTGCTGCCCTTGGATGCCGAGATAACCCCGGCCGGCGGATCCCCCCTGCCTTT
>JACRBX010000145.1 GCA_016219225.1 Deltaproteobacteria bacterium | reverse complement strand
TCTATAAAAAGGACTCTTTTAAGAGGGAAAAGAAGTACCAGAAGGCGGAAAGGCATTAACAGGTTGCTGAAAAAGGCCCATCTACTACGTTGCCCTCATCCCTCGTCATTGCGACGTACTTCTATGTACGCCTCATTCCTCCGGATTTCGGGCGCCTTGTATCTGGACCTTTTTGAGCAACCTGTAAGAAAGGAATTTTCCCACATTTTGTAAGATGGCCTTTTTTAAAGCAGAGAACATTTTCGTCAGTTTCGGAGGGCTTCAGGCCTTGAGCGGGGTCAGTTTTTCCGTCGACCAGGGGGAGATCTTTTCCATCATCGGCCCGAACGGGGCCGGGAAAACCACCATTTTTAATTGTATCAATCGTTTTTATGACCTGGAAAAGGGGTCTTTCTATCTGGAAGACCGTATGATTTCAAAAATCAAACCCCATGGGGTAGCCGACCTGGGGATCGCCCGGACCTTTCAAAATATCGAACTTTTTAAAAACATGACCGTTCTCGATAACCTCATCCTGGGCCGGCATCGCGCCCGCCGCACCAATATTTTCACTGAAACCTTTTTTGTTCAATCCGTCCGGAAGCAGGAAATAGAAAATCGAAAAAAAGCGGAAACCATTATCGACTTTTTAGACCTTGAGGCCTATCGGAATCAGCGGGTCATCAATCTCCCTTACGGCGTCCAAAAAACCGTTGAACTGGGCCGGGCCCTGGCCATGGCGCCCCGGCTCTTGCTTCTGGATGAGCCTTCTTCCGGTCTGAATGTGGAAGAGACCGAAGATCTGTCCTTCTGGTTGAGCGATATCAAAGAAGAGTTGGGGATTACCGTCCTTTTGGTCGAACACAATATGCGATTCGTCCAACAGGTATCGGACAAGGTGCTGGCCCTGGATTTCGGCCAGGTGATCACCCAGGGCCGTCCCAGAGAAGTCCTCAACCACCCGGAGGTGATGAAGGCCTATTTGGGTGAAAAAAAATGACTTTGCTTAAGGTCCGGAACATAGAAACCTATTACGGTCCCATCATGGCCATCAAGGGGGTGTCCTTCGAAGTGGCCGAAGGGTCCATTGTGACCATTTTGGGGGCCAACGGCGCCGGCAAGACCACTATTTTAAAAACCATCTCCGGAGTGATGGACCCGAAAAAAGGGACCATCGAATTTATGGGGCAGCGCATCGATTCCATGGCCCCGGATAAGATCGTCCGGCTGGGGATTTCTCAGGTCCCCGAGGGAAGGGAAGTCTTTCATGATTTGACGGTCAAGGAAAACCTCCTTATGGGGGCTTATCTGAGAAAGGACCGGGAGGACATCAAAAGAGACCTGGATATGGTTTATGCCTATTTCCCGGTTTTAAAAGAACGAACCACTCAATTGGCCGGAGATCTGAGCGGCGGCCAGCAGCAGATGGTCGTTATTGCCCGGGCCTTGATGGCCCGGCCCAAACTCATGCTTCTGGACGAACCTTCTCTGGGACTTTCCCCGCTGTTGGTCAAAGAAATCTACGCCATCATTGTGCGGATCAATAAAGAACAAGGAACGACCATTCTGCTCATTGAACAGAACGCCCCCATGGCCCTTTCGGTGGCCAGCCATGGATTTGTGCTGGAACTGGGCCGGATCGTTATGGACGACACCTGCCAGGCCCTGTTGGCCAATGAAGATGTTAAGGAATTTTATCTGGGTATCAAAGAAGAAGGCATTCGGGGGACAAAACGGTGGAAGAGGAAGAAAAAATGGCGGTAAGTAGTTCGGAGTAAAGAGGTCGGAGTTCGAAGAAAAAGGTTTATAAATGGAAACACAGATACCTCCCGAAGCGAATACGGTACCCCGGTTATTTTGGAAACGGGTCGGCCAGTGGTCCGACCGGACGGCCTTACGGGAAAAGGTCCACGGCCTCTGGCAGGAAATTTCCTGGCGGGAATACGGCCAGAAGGCCAAGATGGCCTCCCTCGGACTGATGGCTCTGGGGCTGGAACCGGGCGACCGTGCGGCCATTATCAGCGAGAACAACCCCGAGTGGCTTTACAGCGATATGGGCATCCTGGCCGCCGGCGGAGTGACCGTAGGCATCTACCCCACCGACTCCACCCACCAGGTCGAATATGTCCTCAACCACAGCGGGGCCCGGTTTTATATCGCCGAGGATGAAGAACAATTAGACAAAGTTTTAGAAATCCGCCATAAAACCCCCGGTCTCCAAAAAATCATCGTCATGGACATGGAAGGGTTGCGGCATTTTTCCGACCCCATGGTCATGAGCTTCACTGAATTATTGGAACTGGGGAAACAATCGGATCAACAGGACCCCGGACTTTTTTTGCAACGCCTCCAGGGTCCCCAGCCCGGGGATCTGGCCATCCTGATATACACCTCCGGCACCACCGGCCCGCCTAAAGGGGCCATGATTTCCCATCAAAACATCCTCAGCACCATGGAGATGCAAAACAGCGTCAATCCGGGGTATGAAAGCGACGAAGTCCTTTCCTTCCTGCCCCTTTGCCATATCGCCCAGCGCATGGTCTCGGCCTTCAACCCTTTACTCGGCGGCTATAAAATAAACTTTGTCGAAGAATTGGACACCATTCCGGAAAATATGCGTGAAGTTTCGCCGACGATTTTTTTTGCCGTTCCCCGCATCTGGGAAAAATTTTATTCCGCACTGGTGCTCACCATGAAGGATTCCACCGGCCTGGAGAAGCTGGCCTTTCGTTTGGCCCTGGCCGTCGGTCAAAAGGTCTCGGACTGCCGGCTTAACGGCTCCGCGCCGCCTCTTTATCTCACTGGGCTGTTCAAACTGGCGGACTGGACGGTAATGAAGAACCTTAAAAAGAGTATCGGCCTCAACCGGGCCAGGTATTGCCTTTCCGGAGCAGCGCCCATCTCTCCCGATTTATTACAATTCTATCACTCCCTGGGTATCGATATCAGAGAAGTCTATGGGCAAACGGAGAATTGCGGCCCCACTTCTATTCATTATGAGAATGATGTCCGGTTCGGCACGGTGGGCAAGCCCCTGCCCCAGGCCCGGATCCGCATCGCCGAAGACGGGGAAATCCTCTTAAAAGGCCCTCATGTCTTTATGGGCTATTATAATGATCCCGAAAAAACTCGAGAGACCATCGTTGACGGCTGGCTCCATACCGGCGACGTGGGCCGCATCGATGAAAACGGACATTTGATCATCACCGACCGGAAAAAAGATATCATCATCACCGCCGGCGGAAAGAATATCACCCCTTCGGAAATCGAAAACCAGCTCAAATTCAGCCCCTACATCAACGATGCGGTAGTCATCGGAGACGGACGCAAATACCTGACGGCCCTGATTATGATCGATGATGAAAACGTCATGAAATTCGCCCAGGACAACCGGGTTCCCTTTACCACCTATGCCAGTCTGACCAAGGCCGGGGAAATCATCGATCTGATTCAAAAGGAATTGGATGAAGTCAATAAAAAATTTGCCCGGGTGGAAACCATTAAAAAATTTAAGCTCATCGATATTCAGCTCACGACCGATGACGAAGAGATCACTCCGACCATGAAACTGAAGCGGAAGTTTATCAATGAAAAGTTCAGGGATGTAATCGAATCCATGTATTAAATCTTATGGGGCTATAGGCAATGGGCAATAGGTAAAACGATATTTCGGTGTTTTCTTCGCCTATAGCCAATAGCCCATAGCCTGTTTTTTTGCAACCTTTTAACCATCAGGAGGGGATTATGAAAAAAGGATTATTGTTCGGGGGTTTGGTTTTATTGTTGGGATTGGGGGTTTCAGGAGCGCTGCTGGCCGAAGAAGGGATGACGGACACCGAGGTTGTCATTGGCTCCCATCAGGATTTAAGCGGCCCCATTGCCGGCTGGGGGACCCAGGTAAAATTGGGATTGGAGATGCGGGCCCGGGAGATCAACGAGGCCGGCGGCATCCACGGCCGAAAAATCCGGCTGGTGATCGAAGACAATGCCTATGATCCGAAAAAGGCCATCATGGTGACCAATAAAATGATCAGCCGGGACCATGTATTCGCCTTTGTCGGCAATATGGGATCGCCGACGGCCGGGGCCTCCAAACCGATCATTTCCGGGAAGAAGATCCCCCAGATGTTCCCGTTGACGGCCGCTTCCCTGTTTTTCGATCCCTATGACCGGTACAGCTTTGGCGGGTGGGTTCCCTATTATGATCAGGCCCGGTGCGCCATCAAATATTTTGTGGAAAAAAAGGGGTATACTAAAATCGGCCTCCTGTACCAGGATGATGAAATGGGGGCCATCATGAAAAAAGGGATGGAGGATCAGCTGGCGGTTCACAAGCTAAAACCGATAGCCGAGGAATCCTATAAACGGGGGGATACGGTATTCAGCACACAGATCGCCAAGCTCAAAAAGGCCGATGTTCAGCTTGTGGTTCTGGCAACGGTCATCCGTGAAACGGTCGGGGCCTTGAAAGAGATCAAGCAACTCAACTGGAAGGTGGAGGCAGTCGGGCTGACTCCTGCTTATACCCATACGGTCATTGATCTGTGCCTTAAGGCGGGCTTCTCTCCTAACGGGTTTTATGCCACGGGTCAAACCCCTTATGTCTATCCGGAAAGCCCCATCGCCTCCATTCGGACCTTTTGTAAGAAACACAAGGAATGGTTCGGTAAAGAACCTGACATTCCCACATCCGCCGGTTACACCGCGCTGGACTTTTTTGCCAAGGTGGCTGCCAAGGTGGGTAAGAACCTGACCCGGGAAAAATGGATCGATGCCGCCGAACATTATGGTGTGTATAAAGATGAAAATTTTGGCGGTGTAGATGTTCGTTTTACACCCACCAACCATCAAGGGGCCTTTGAGGCCATCCTGACCCAGGTTCAGAATGATAAATTCGTCAAAATAGCCGATGTCAGTTATCGATAGGTTACATCCGGAAATGATATTTTCGGAAAAAAATCAGCGATCAGCTTTCCGCCTTCCGAAAATTTAGGAAAAACGACCTTAGGCTGATAGCCGTCTGCTGACGGCTGTTCGCTCCATCCGATAATAGCGGCAAAGGAAGGGTTTCCGCAAAACCAAGGGGAACCCTTCCCCTACCCGGACTCCATCCGGCCTCGGCTGCAAAAGGTCTAAAGTCCCCGTGAACATCTAATCTTGCTTTCCATACGCTGAAATTTTATTCTTGACAAGAAAAGACAAAAGATTATTAAATGATTACAAATATTACATTGTTTACGGAGATTACTATGGCGAAGACATCGTTGATATCTGTTAGAATGCCGGAACGTTTGGCCGAACGATTAGAAAATCTGGCCAAAGCAACGGACCGATCCAAGTCTTACCTGGCCTCAATGGCCATAGAAGAATTTATTGCCGTTCAAGAGTGGCAAGTTCAAGCTATTCGTGAAGGGATTGCCGAAGCGGAAGCCGGAAAATTAGTCGGTCACGAAAAGGCGTTAAAGGAACTGAAAAAATGGAGTAAAAGGTAGACATGCTTCTTGAGTGGACCCTAAAAGCAATAGGCGATCTTCGAGAAGCAGGCCAATATATTGCCGAAGACAATCCTGAAGCTGCAGAAAAAATGGCTAAACGGGTCCAGGAAGCGGTCGAATATCTTTTAAAACATCCGAATATGGGAAGACCGGGCAGGCTGCACAACACAAGAGAACTGGTAATTTCCGGGACCCCATTTTTAGTGGTTTATTGGGTACGTGGAAATGCGGTTCAGATATTACGGGTCTTGCACCATTCAAGGAAGTGGCCTTGACCATCCCCCTCTTCTTTATTCCTTTCTGAAAAAAAAGATATCGTAAAGATTCTCCATGTTATTGACCAGAAAATTGACCTTAACACAGCTAATAAATCAGCCCTGCAAGACCTCTTCAAAACCATGTTGAATAAACTGATGGCAGGTGAGATTCGGGTGAAGGACCTGGATATCGATATATCCGAGGTAAGCGCATGAAAGAAGAACCCAGAGGTGAGATTGTTATCTATCGGGCAAAAGGGGGCAAGACTGCCTTAGAGGTTAGGCTCGAAGGTGAGACAGTATGGCTTTCCCAGAAAATGATGTCGGATCTATTCCAAAAATCGGTTCCAACGATAAATGAGCATATAAAAAATATTTATGCTGAAGCCGAGCTAAAACAAAAATCAACTATTCGGAAATACCGAATAGTTCGAAAAGAAGGTAAGCGCGACGTTGAGCGGGATGTTGACTTTTATAACCTCGACGTCATCATCTCTGTCGGCTACCGAATCAAGTCTCAGCGCGGCACCCAGTTCCGCATCTGGGCTTCCCAGGTCCTGAAAGATCATATCCTAATGGGTTATTCCATCAACGAAAAGCGGCTGCGGGAACAGAACGCCCGCCTCCTTGAATTACAGAAGACCGTTGGCTTGTTGCAGCGGGTCATGGAAGGCCGGGAGCTGGCCCGCGATGAAGCCACGGGGCTTCTCCAGGTGATCACGGATTACTCCTATGCCTTATCGCTTCTGGATCAGTACGATCACCAGCAGTTACAAATCAGACATACCACGAAAAAAATTCCTTTTGCCCTGACCTATGAAGCGGCGCGGAGAGCCATCGACAAACTTGGAGAGGAGTCGGGAAAAAAAGGACAATCCGTGGCATTATTCGGACGGGAAAAGGATCAATCGTTCAAAAGTTCCCTGGGCGCCATCTACCAGACCTTTGGAGGAAAAGAAGTCTATCCCAGCGTCGAAGAGAAGGCGGCCCACCTACTCTATTTCGTGATCAAGAATCACTCGTTTATCGACGGCAACAAGCGTATAGGGGCTTTCCTGTTTATCTGGTTTCTGGATGCCGGCGGCATTCTGTACGCCGAAGACGGCCGCAAGCGAATAGGCGACAATGCTCTCGTGGCACTGACCCTTATGATTGCGGAGAGCCTGCCCGAAGATATGGACATTATCACCAAGGTCATCGTGAACTTGATCAACAGGGACAACACGTGAGAAGGCGAAATCATGACGCCGACATTAGGCACTGAAAAACCTACCGTCCAGGACCCGATTGTCAAGTATGCGGGAGAAATCGGCTGGAATGTCGTCTCCCAGAAGGACGCCCTTTCCCTGAGAAAAGGGGAAAGCGGGCCGCTGTTCTACCGAGTCCTCGAAGAAAAGCTCTTGGACCTGAACCGGGGATTGGTGAATCTGGAAAATGTGTCTGACATCATTCACCGCATGGAAGCCGTCCGGAACAATATCGAGGGGAATGCGGAAATCCTGTCCTGGCTAGGGGGGAAGCAGGTCATTTACGATGAAAACGAAAAGCGACGCCGCAACATAACCATCGATAGGTTTATAGTGCCATAAACATGGTAGGATCCAAAGGCAACATCATGCGGAAAGCGAATTCATGAAGCTCATCCACACCTCCGACTGGCACCTTGGCCGCGCCCTGTATGGCCGCAAGCGATATGAAGAATACGAAGCCTTTCTTGACTGGCTGGCGGCGCTCATCGAGAGCGAAGACATCGACGTGCTCCTGGTAGCCGGGGATGTGTTTGACAACAGCACGCCCAGCAACTATGCCCAGGAGTTGTATTACCGTTTTCTTTGCCGTGTGGCCGCCTCGCCCAGACGCCATGTTGTGGTCACGGCGGGAAATCACGACTCGCCCTCTTTTTTGAACGCCCCCCGGGAGCTCCTGAAATTTCTCAACGTCCACGTCGTGGGGTGCGCATCCGCGTCACCCGGAGATGAGGTAGTCGTGATTACCGGACCGGATCAGGCGCCCCTGCTGATCGTCTGCGCCATCCCCTATCTCCGGGACCGTGACATCCGCACCGCCGCGGCGGGAGAGAGCCTGGAGGACAAGGAACGAAAAATTATCGACGGGATCAGAACGCATTACCGGATGGTTTATGAAGCGGCTGAAGAAAAACACTCCGCGTTGAAAAAAACCGTTCCTATTGTCGCCATGGGACATCTCTATACGGCAGGCGGTCAGACGGTTGACGGCGATGGGGTGCGTGAACTGTATATCGGCTCTCTCCTGAAGGTCGGAACGGATGTGTTTCCTGAAACCATTGATTACCTTGCCCTGGGGCATCTTCATATCCCCCAGACCGTGGGCGGGTCGGATTTCATCCGCTATTCCGGTTCGCCTCTGCCAATCGGCTTCGGGGAAGCCGGACAGGAAAAGAGCCTGGTTCTTGCTGAATTTTCGGACAGGTCGCCCAAGGTGGCCAAAATTTCCGTCCCCCGGTTCCAGGAACTGAAGACCCTGCGGGGGGATTGGCAAACCATTGCCCGGGACATCGATGTACTGAAGTCCGGAGGGAGCAACGCCTGGCTGGAGGTCCTCTATGAAGGAGACGTGATCGCCGGTGATTTACGCTCGCGCCTGGATGAGGCCGTCCAGGGGAGCGGCCTGGAGATCCTTCGCGTCAAGAACAATCGGGTATTGGAACGTGCCATAAGCGGCATGGGTGCAGGCGAAACACTCGATGATCTCGACGTGACGGACGTTTTCCATCGCTGCCTCGAATCGCATGAGATCCTTGAAGACCAACGACCGGCTCTTTTGGATTCCTATCGGGAAATCATGGTCGCCATCAACGAGCAAGATTCGATGTTGGAGTAGGAGAAAACGGCATGAGGATACTCGGTGTTCGATTCAAGAACCTGAATTCGCTGGTGGGCGAATGGCAGGTCGATTTTACCCACCCGGATTATTCGTCTGAAGGACTATTCGCCATTACCGGTCCCACCGGAGCGGGGAAGACGACCATCATGGACGCCATCTGCCTTGGGCTTTATGGAAGAACGCCCCGGCTGGACAAGGTTACAAAAAACAGCAACGAGATCATGTCGCGCCAGACCGGTGAATGTTTTGCGGAGGTGACCTTCGAAACCCAGAAGGGACGTTATCGTTGCCACTGGAGCCAGCACCGCGCCCGCAGGCGGCCGGACTGCGAGCTGCAGCAGGCAAAGCATGAAATAGCAGATGCCGATTCCGAAACGGTCCTGGAATCAAAGATAAACCAGGTCGGCGAATTCATCGAGAAGGCCACGGGTATGAATTTCGATCGCTTTACGCGTTCGATGCTACTTGCTCAGGGGGGATTCGCGGTATTTCTCCAGGCCCCTCCCAATGAGCGGGCACCCATTCTTGAGCAGATTACCGGTACAGAAATCTACAGCCGGATCTCCATGAAAGTTCACGAGCGCCGCACGGAAGAGAACAACAGACTTGAGATGTTGCAGGTCGAACTGAAAGGGCTCCAGGTCTTGAGTGAAGACGAGGAGAAGGGTTTGCAGACCGGTCTGATAGAAAAGCAGCAGCAGGAAACCGAACTTTCCGGGAAACTGAAGGAAACGGGAAAGGCCCTGTCCTGGATCGAGGGGATGGTTGCCCTGGAGAAAGAACTGGGAGAACTGGAAAAGAAACAGCAGGATTTCGAGCAGCGCTGTCAGGCCTTTGCCCCGGAATCCAAAAAGCTGAAAAAATCCCAAAAGGCCCTCGGGCTGGAAGGCGATTACCAAGGGATAAAAGCTTTACGTAAATTGCAGGAAAGCGAGATAAAGGAACTCCATGGCACCGTCACCTTGCTGCCTGAAAAGGAAAAGGCCGGCGGAGAGGCGTTCGCTTCAAAGCAGACCGCAGAGACTTTGCTGGATAAGTCGCGAGCCAGGCAGATGTCGGAAGGGGATGTGATCAAAAAGGTACGTGACCTCGATGTCCGGCTGGAGGAGCAAAAAAAACAGCTTGCCGAGAAGGACAGGGCCATCGGAGAAATCGAGAAACAGGGGGAAGCCTACAGAAGCGTTGTTAAAAGGGGTGAAGGGGGTCTGAAGAAGACCCAGGCCGTCCTTGAAGGTATCGATGAATACCGGACGAAACACGCCGCCGATGCCGCGTTGGTGACAAACCTCGGCGCCATTGAGAGGAGATTTGCTTTGCTTCGGGAGGTTGAGGCAAAGCGTGTAAAGGCTTGGGATAAACTTTCCGCGACCGCCGGGAAAAAGGAAACCGCCCTTACGGACTATGCGAAGCGAGAAGCCGCTCACAAGAAATTCCACCGGGCGTTTGAAAAAATTCAGAACGATCTCAAGGGCCTGACGGATGAAATCACAACCATCCTCCAGGGACGCGATATCGGCCGGTGGCGCAGTGAAGCGGATGCCCTTAAAGACCGGGAGCGTCTTTTGATTAAGACAAGTGAAACCCTTGAACGGATAAACCGGACATCCGAAGCGCTGAACAGCCTGAAAACCAATTGGGAAGCATTAAAGGCCGGCAGCGCCAGGATCATTGAGGAGATCAAATCCTGCACCGATCAAAAAACCATTCTGGAAAAAGAGTTGATCTCCTGGGAAACGCAGGTGTCGCTCCTCAGCCGTATCCGCGACCTCGAGGAAGAAAGGAAACGTCTTGAGGACGGCCAACCCTGCCCGCTGTGTGGCGCTACCGGGCACCCCTATGCCGAGGGGAATGTACCGGTCCTGAACGAAGCCGAGGCGGGGCTTCAGAAAACGAAGGATGAATTCAAAAAGGCGTCTCATCATCTGAACAAGTTGGAGGCCGATCGGGTGAAGACGGCAGGGGAAATCCAGTATACCGAAAAAGAACTGGCGGAAAAACAGGCGGCGCTGGAGGCTGATGAAAAACAGTGGGCCGACGTCCTATTGAGGCTAAGAATAGAAGTTACCCAAGATGAGCGGGAAGAGAAAATTCGCGAAGAGATTGCCGCCGTGCAGGCGAAGACTGCCGAAACAACGGGTATTGTCGCCCTGATTGAAGAGAAAGGTCGCCAGGAAAAGCTGACGCAGACGGCCCTGGAAAAAACAAGGAAGACCTTTGACGAAGCAGGAAAGGCCTTACTGGAGGCCAGATACAACCTGGAGACGGCCGGTCGTGATCACGAACGACTGAACAAAGATTGCGCCCTTCTGGCGGAAGAAACTGAGAAGGCCCAGACTGCCGCCTTGGCAGATGTTGAATCTTTCGGGATCAGCCGAATTTCCCTGGATAGCCTTGACGCCTTATGGCAAGACCTGACCGGGCGCAAAGATACCTGGCAGGCGAAAGAGGCCGGAAAAACCCATCAGGAGAAACAGATCCATGAACTGAAAGCGGGGATTGAGAAGCATCAGGCCCTGCTGCACAGCCTGGAAGAAGACCTGGCGGCAAGACGCAGGGATCGTGACGGTCTGAAAGGGGAGTATGCATCTCTGGTCTTTTCCCGCCGGGATCTATTCGGCGAAAAGAACGCCGACCATGAGGAAAAGAGGCTGGCGGAAGAGGTGGACAAGGCGGGCAAGGTCCTTTCAAATGCCCGCGAAGACTACGGGAAAATTGAAAAAGAAATCAGCGCTCTGAAAGAGAAAATCGCTTCCTTGCAAGGGAAAACGGACCATCGGGCTACGGAACTGGCACAGGCCGAACAGCGATGGTGGGAGCGGATCAAAAGGACAGGATTCGAGGACGAGGCGGAATATTTGTCGTCACGTTTGAGTGAAGAAGAACGGGAAATCCTCGTTGAAAAAGAAAGATCCCTGGTCAAGGGAAAAACAGAACTTGATACCCGTCGGAAGGACCGATCGGAGGCCCTGGCTGCGGAACGCAATAAAAATTTGACGGAAGAATCCGCTGAAACGCTGAAGGAAAACATCCGCGCCGGTGACGCCGATCTGAAACAGATTATGGTTGATATTGGAGGAATCAGTAAGATCTTGAGTGAAGATAAAAAACAAAGGGAGGAACAGAAAGAGCGTATAAAAACCATTGACGCGCAGAAAAAAGAATGTTCAAGATGGGATAACCTGCATCAACTCATCGGTTCCGCCGACGGCAAGAAATTCCGGAATTTTGCCCAGGGGCTGACCTTCGAGATGATGACCTCCCATGCCAACCGGCAGCTCCGGAAGATGACGGATCGCTATCTCCTCATCCGCGACACCGTCCAACCCCTGGAATTGAATGTCATCGACAACTACCAGGCGGGCGAGATCCGTTCCACCAAGAATCTCTCCGGCGGGGAAAGCTTTATCGTAAGCCTTGCTTTGGCGCTCGGCCTTTCTCAGATGGCCAGCCGGAATGTCCGGGTTGACTCCCTCTTTCTTGATGAGGGATTCGGCACCCTTGACGAAGACGCCATGGAAACGGCACTGGAGACACTGGCAGGACTGCGGCAGGACGGCAAGCTTATCGGCGTTATATCCCATGTCACGGCACTCAAGGAACGTATCGGCGTCCAGATACAGGTAACCCCTGAGACAGGCGGACGCAGCAGCCTGTCTGGCCCAGGATGCCGGAGGATTTGACTGGACTGATCCTATGGGGTCAAGTTGGGGATAGAAGACAAAAGGTAACTAATTGATAATATAAATATATTGTGGCGGAAGTGCATGGGAATCGAACCCACCTGCCGCCCTCTTCAGACGGCACACCGGATTTGAAGTTTTGCGCCGCTTCCCTTAATCTCGTAACTATCTGAAATTACATTGTACATTAAAGGGCTATTTGGATTAATTGTTTCTAAATAGCCCTGTTTTACTATGAAACCCCGCACGAAGCCCCGCACAAAAAAGCGCCAAAAGTCATTTGTTTTCTTCCGGTT
>JACRBX010000144.1 GCA_016219225.1 Deltaproteobacteria bacterium | reverse complement strand
GATCTTTTGCGTTTGGCTGGAAATGGAGTTCTTTTTCCCCTCTGTCAGATCCAGACGCCAGGGAAACCGATAGACCAGCAGGCTGATCCCGACCAGAATGGCCACAAAGACCACGGTCAGGAGGGTCAACAAGGAGCCTTGTTTCCATATTTCTGTTTTAACCGTAGGCATATCTCTTATTGCTTCTTATTCCGCAATCCAAAATCCGAAATCCGAAATCGATTCATCCCCTGATCTTCCTCGAATCCAGATAGCGCAGGGTCAAAAAAATAAAAAATATCGAGAAAATAAGATAATAAACCAGATCCCGACTGTCCAACACCCCTTTGGAAAAAGGGTCCATATGTTCCAACAGAGAAAGATAATGGACTACGCTGCTGACTGCCGGCCCGGAGACCGATCCGGCCCAGCCGATGATCCAGAACATAAGCAAGGCCCCAAATCCGGCTACGGCCGCAATAATCTGATTTTGGGTCAGGGCCGAGGTAAAAAGGCCCAGGGAGACAAAACTGGCGGTCATTAAAATCAGGCCGGCGTATCCCGTTAAAACAGGTCCCCACTCCGGATCGGCAAACCAGGAAAGGATGAAAATATAAATGACGGTAACCGCCAACAAAACCAGGAGGACCATAAGGGTGGCCAGATATTTTCCCAACAGGACCGCTAATTCCCGAAGGGGATAGGTCAGCAGGAGTTCGATGGTCCCGTTTTTCTTTTCTTCCGCCAGAAGGCGCATGGTCAACAGGGGAACAATCAATAAAAGGATAATGCTCATATCATCAAAAAGGGGCTTGATGACCATTTCATTGATAGTAACCTGTCCCCCCATATAAGGGTTCTGGGCCGCCTGAAAACTGATCAGGCTGAAGTAGGCCACGGAGGTATAAAAAAAATAGCCGGTTAACAACAGAAAGATCGTCCCCACTACATAAAAGATAGGGGAGGCGAAAAAAGTATAGAGCTCCCGTTTGAAGACCGCCGAAAATCCCTTCACGGCTGTTCTCCCGGTTCCTCGGTAACTAACTGAACAAAGACCTCTTCCAGGCTGAGTTCCTGGCTGTGCATTTCCAGCAATCCCCATCCCCTTTCAATGACCGCCCGGGCCAGGTCGGCCCGGATGTCTTGATTCTTATCCATCTCGACGAAAAACCTTCCAGGACCATCATTCTGCCCCTCGGCCTTCAAAACCCCGGGCTGGGTCATCAGGGTCTTTATAACCTCTTCCTCGGGACCTTGAATCGTCAAATGGATTCTCCGGGAGGTCTGTATTTGGGCCGTCAGGTTGGAGACCGTATCGATAGCCACAATCCGGCCGCGGTTGATAATAATCACCTTCTGGCAGACCTGGCTGACTTCGGGCAGTATGTGGGTACTTAAAATGATGGTCCTCTCCTGGCCCAAAGCCCGGATCATCTGCCTGATCTCAACAACCTGGGTCGGGTCCAGTCCGATGGTCGGTTCGTCCAGGATCAGCACCGGCGGGTTGTTCAAAAGGGCTTGGGCCAGACCGACCCTCTGCTTGAATCCTTTGGAAAGGTGTCCGATGATACGCCCCCGGACCTTCTCCAATCCGCAATCATCCAGGGTTTTATCAATGGACGCTTTGATTTGCCGGGAGCCTATGCCCTTTGCCTGGGCGGCAAAGGAGAGAAACCGCTCTACGGTCATTTCCGTATATAAAGGGACGCTTTCAGGGAGGTATCCCACTTGTTCCCGGACCTTCAAGGAATCCCGATAGACATCATAGCCATTGACCCGGGCCTGTCCTGAAGAGGGCGGCAGGAAACAGGTCAATATTTTCAGGGTGGTCGTTTTTCCCGCTCCGTTGGGACCTAAAAAACCGACTACTTCTCCCTGACCGACGGTGAATGAAAGTTCCGTTATGGCCGGCAAAAAACCGTAATATTTGGTTAACCGTTCAACTTCTATCATAAAATGATTGGTCGCTTAGCAATTCCGAGAACTTACCTCTTAGAATTATATTAGCTTATTCTTGATCTTCGACGATAATTAGAATTTAATATCTTTGGCCTTCCTTGAAAACACCTGTCCCTTCCCGGATTCGGGTTGGTTATTCAATAATCATTTCAAGGCAGGTTGTCAAGATAATCATTTTCGATATTCGTTATTCGTATTTTTGTGTTTTCGTGTTAAAATAGCCCCGGTTCGCCATTGAGCGGACCAAATAGTTTTTAAAAAAAGGATCCACCATGAAGGATATTTACCAAGAAATAGTTCAAGAACTCTCCCAGGGCCGGGAGATAGTCCTGGCCACTATTATCCGGCAAAAGGGCTCTGCCCCCCGGACCCAGGGGACGCAATTCCTGATCCGTCCGGATGGGACTTTTATCGGTACTATCGGCGGGGGCCGGTTAGAGGCCGATGTCCTGACCGCAGCCCCCCGGGTTTTTAGTGAGCGAAAAAACAGGATCCTCTATTTCCGTTTAAAAGGGGAAGAAGTAGCTGAAACCGAGATGATTTGCGGCGGTGAGGTGGATATTTATCTGGAACTCTTTTCCGGACAAAATCCCCTTGACCTGGATTTATTTCAGAAGGTCTTGGAATTTCGAGAGACCGGCCGGCCCGGCTTGCTGGCTACCTTGTTGGAGGATAGCCAATCAGCCGATCGAAGGGATGGCAAATTCCTGGTTGTCCCTGATGAAGACCCGGACCTCGAGGCCTATCCCTGGATCTCCCCTTTTTGGAAACACCTTCCCCAGGTTTTGGAGGGCAATCAAGCCCGCTTCATGACGGCCATGCTTCAGGGTGAAGAAAAGAAGGTCTTTCTGGAACCCTTGATGGCCCCTTCCAGCTTATATATCTTCGGGGCCGGTCATATTTCTTTATATCTTTGCACTATGGGAAAAATGGTCGGTTTCCGGGTTGCGGTCTTTGATGACCGGGCCGAATTCGCCAATCCCCAACGCTTCCCGGAAGCGGATGAAATTCAGGTCGGGCCTTTTGAACAGCTCCTCGACGATTATCTTTTTGGCCCCAATGCCTTTATTGTGGTCGTCACCCGCGGCCATCTCCATGATCATCAAATAATCAGAAGGGTCCTGAAAAGCCCTCCCCGATATATTGGAATGATCGGCAGCCGGCATAAGCGGGGGGTTGTTTTCAAGGCATTGAAAGAGGAAGGATTTCCGGAAGACCGGATCCATTCCATCCATTCCCCCATCGGCCTGGACATCCAGGCCGAGACCCCGGAGGAGATTGCCGTCTCCATCGTAGCCGAACTCATCCAGGTCCGGGGGAAAGGCAGGGCCAAAAAGACCAAGGGCCGGTTACCCGCCTTGGATCCATTATCCCTTGAGGGATAAAAGAGAATAAATGCTTTGTCTCATGTTCATATAGACTTTTGGAAAAGCTCCAAGAAGATGGGACGGCTCAAAGGGACCAATCGAAGGATAAAGCACTATCTTTCTATGCTGGACCAGAGGGTTACGATCACGGAAAAAGAACGGCCTTCGGGACGCGACCCGGGCTGAATGGATTCGGCACTGCAAACGAGCCGGCCTTTACGATCAGGGCAAACTCCTTTATGAGAAAGGCGGCCTGAATCTGGATATACTTTTTGAGGAGGCTACGGTGGAGGTTGAGGAGGACTACCAGGTCTGCTCCAGGATGCTTTCGAGGGAAAAGAATAATTTAGGAAAGGTGAACGGGAAGGCCGGATAATGCCCATTAAAGACAACTTAAAAATAATAGCTGCGGAAGGCGAAGGACAAAAAATCGAATTTAAGTCCAAAATTTCCAATCTAGCCAATGAAATGGTAGCCTTTGCCAATGCGTCAGGTGGTTCTATTTATTTAGGGATAACGGATGACGGGAAAATTGTTGGGGTGGCAGATTCCAATCGCCTGCGTAGCCAGATCCAAGATATGGCCAATAACTGTGATCCCCGGGTCTCCATCCGAATTATCTCCCAAAGACCTGTTATCGAAATTATGGTTCCCGAGGGTACGGACAAACCTTATCGTTCTAATGATGGTTTTTTCCTGAGAATCGGTCCCAACTCTCAACAGCTTACCAGGGATGAAATCTTTCGGTTTGCTATAAAAAGCAATAAAGTTCGGTTTGACGAACAATTCGAATCTCCGGTCAAAACAGAGGAAGAAATTGATCAGAATAAAATCAAAGATTTTTTAAAAAGGAAAGGGATTCCTGATAAGACCAAAACGAACGACATCCTGATAAATCTTGGTCTAGCCCAAAAGCAGCAAAACCGAACACTTCTGACCCGCGCCGCTCTCCTTTTTTTTGGAAAAAATCCGCAAAAATATTATCCTGAGGCCTATATCACCAGCGCCCTTTATGGGGATGAAACCCGGGCTAAAGTTCTTGATCGTCTGGATATCAAGGGGACATTGGAAGAACAGATTATCGGCACGGTTGCTTTTGTCCGCCGGAATCTTCGTGTGGCCTATCGGATTGAAAAGGCGGGCCCACGCGAGGAAATTCCTGAAATACCAGAGGCTGTATATCGAGAAGCAATCCTTAATGCGCTGACTCACCGAGATTATTTTGCTGATACTACCCATCCTTATGTCCATATTCACCCAGGTCGCTTAGATATCAGTAATCCCGGGGGCCTCCCCCCGGGCCTGTCGATAGAGGAACTGGGGACCCGAGCTGTTGCTCGGAACCGAATCATTGCTGATATGTTCTACCGATTGGGATATGTAGAACGTTTGGGAAGCGGCATTTACCGGATGCGTATGAACATGGCTGAAGCATATCTCCCACCCCCTCTTTTTTCTATCAATCCCAATGCTTTTAGGGTTGAATTATTTTCCTCCTTTTCAGCGGCAGGTTTTTCCACGGAGGAGTCTGAGATTTGTCAATGGCTCTCCCATAAAAGATGGGCATCCACTAAAGAATTTCTGGAAGCCTTACCCATAGCCAAGGCCACTCTAAACAGGCGGTTAGCTAAGTTGGCGGAAAGAGGGTGGATTAAAATTCATGGCGCCGGAAGAGGAACTTTCTATACCTTAAACTATGGACCTGGAGTTTTTGAGACGAAGCGAGACGATAAGTTAACCTAAAATCAATTGGTTAAATTAATAATGAGACGATAGTGAGTCGAAAAGCATCATACGGAATTCCATTTTCTCAATATCCTGGTTTGTAAAATAGAGTCGGTGACAAACCTATGAATGATAAGCTTAAAGAGATCTTCCGGGGCAAGGTGGTTAACAAAGCCCACACTATCAATACCGGTGTGGACGAATTCCCGCGCTATGTCTTGGAATACCTGATTGATAACTATTGTTCCGTTAGAAAATAGCTTAGAATCGATTAAAAACGGGGTTCCTAAAGAGGCAACTAATTGTTTTTACTTGGTGGGCGATGCGGGACTTGAACCCACGGCCTTTGGTTCCGGAGACCAACGCTCTATCCACCTGAGCTAATCGCCCGTGATCTAAAAAACTTTTGACCTGACAGGATTAACAGGATTTAACATTCAAATTTAGAACAGATCGGCGGATAAAAGACAAATGGAAAAAGAAGATCTCTCCCAGCTTAAAATAAAAAGGACCGAAGCGGCCTCCGCCTTGCCGGTCAGGCCTCGTAAAAAAGGCAAGACCATTATCATTTTAATGATTTTTTTACTGGTTTTATCCGGCATCCTCTATTGGAAGGGTGTCCTGGAACCGGCCGGGGAGTGGGAAATAACCACAGTCTCCCTGATTTATCCTTCCCAGGCCTATACGGTCCTTAATTCCAGCGGATATGTAGTGGCCCAGCGCAAGGCGGCAGTAGCCTCTAAAGCGACCGGTCGATTGGAAACCCTATCCGTGGAAGAAGGCAACCGGGTTAAAAAAGGGCAGATCATCGCCCGGTTGGAGAACGCCGATCTTCAGGCCGCCATCAACCAGACCCAGGCCAATGTCAACACCGCCCAAGCCAACCTGGGTCAGATCGAAGCGGAGATCAAAGATGCCCAGCTCAAGTTTGACAGGAGTAAACGACTGATTCAATCCAAGGCCATTGCCCAATCCGACTACGATACCATTGAAGCTAAAATGCAACAGCTTCAGGCCGGCCGAGCAGCCGCCCTGTCTCAAATCAAGGCCGCTGAGGCCGGCCTTAATGCCAGTCAGGTGGCCATGGAATATACCCTGAGCCGGGCCCCTTTTGATGGGGTTGTTTTAACCAAGAATGCCGATGTCGGCGAAGTGGTGGCTCCTTTCGGCTCTTCAATCAATGCTAAAGCCGCGGTGGTTACGATGGCGGATATGGAATCCTTAATTGTGGAAGCCGATGTTTCCGAAATCAATTTAGCCAAGGTCAAAAAAGGGCAACCTTGTGAGATCCAATTAGACGCCCTGCCCGGCCATAGATTTCCAGGTCGGGTCCACATGATTGTTCCCACCGCCGACCGCTCCAAGGCCACGGTCCTGACCAAAGTCAAATTCCTGGAACGGGATGAACGGATTCTTCCTGAAATGAGTGCCAAGGTGGCTTTCCTCTCCCGCCCGGTTACCAGGGAGGAACAGCCAAAACTGGCTGTTCCGGGATCGGCCATCGTCGACCGGAATGGGAAGACCTTTATCTATCGTCTGGAGGGCAAGAGCGTCCGTCTGGTCGAAGTCCGGAAAGGCCCTGACCTGTTGGATTTCATTGAAGTGACTCAAGGCTTAAAGGCCGGGGAACGGATCGTTCTTAAACCCCAGCGTGGCCTTCGGGACGGCGCCAAAATCAAGATCGCCGAAAAATAATGAAACTCCCCTTAAGCTACAGCTTCAGAAACCTCTGGACCCGAAAAATTACGACCTTCTTGACCATTTCCGGTATGGCCCTGGTGGTCTATGTCTTTGCTGCGGTGCTGATGCTCTCCGAGGGACTGAAAAAAACCCTGCAGGATACCGGGTCCATGGGAAATGCCATTATTGTCCGCCGGTCGGCCGATGCTGAAGTCATGAGCATCATACAACGCCGGGAGGCGGCTATCATTGAAACCCTGCCGGAAATCGCCCTGGATCAAAAAGGAGATCCTTTATTCAGCCGCGAGGTGACGGTCCTGGTGGCCCTGCCTAAAACGGAGACCGGCCGGGTCGGACAGGTGACGATCAGGGGGGTCTCTGAAAAATCACTGGAACTTCGGAACCACGTGATCTTGAAGTCCGGTCGTTACTTCAAACCAGGCCCCTCTGAAATCGTTATTGGAAGCAGTATTGCCAAACGGTTTAAAGGCACCGGTCTCGGTCAAACCATCCGGTTCGGTCTCCGGGATTGGCTGGTGGTAGGCATCCTGGATGCCCAACAAACCGGCTTTGATTCGGAAATCTGGGCCGATGTGGATCAGGTCATGAATACCTTTCACCGGCCGGTGTATTCTTCCATGGTCTTAAGGCTGCGGGATGACGGTTCCTTCCAGTCTTTAAAAAAACACATAGAGAGCGATCCCCGCCTGACCGTCACCGTTAAACGGGAAGCCCAATTCTATGTCGATCAATCGGAGATGATGGCTAAATTTATCCGTATCCTGGGCTTGTCTATAACCATTATTTTTTCGGTTGGGGCCATGATCGGAGCCATGGTAACCATGTACGCCGCCGTGGCCAACCGAACGGTGGAGATCGGCACTTTGCGGGCACTGGGATTTCCCCGAAAAAGCATCCTGGCCGCCTTTCTGATCGAATCCCTCCTGCTCGGGGTCCTGGGAGGCATTTTAGGTCTGGGATCCGCTTCTTTGATGCAATGGGTCAGCATCTCGACTATGAACTGGCAGACCTTTTCCGAACTGGCCTTTAACTTTATCTTAAATAGTGAGATTGCCGGCCAGACTTTCGCTTTCGCCTTGATCATGGGGCTCCTGGGAGGATTTCTGCCGGCCCTGCGGGCCTCACGGTTGAATATCGTAGAGGCCTTGAGGACGACGTAGAAGAGCATGTTTAAGACGCGCTCCCCCCATCGCAGAAAATCAAACGCAGCCTATCCTGACGAAATGGGATTCCGGAGAATATTTTTCTTGACAAGGGTTAAAAAGTTATATTAATAAGGTTATATGACTGATTAGTCAGTCATATACTATAAGCAAAAACCGGCGGCGTTTGATCACCCCTGCCTCGGAGGTCCTTCATGAAAGAAAAAGAAATAGCCAAAAGAGACATCATCCTGAATGCGGCCATCAAGGTTTTTGCCGAGAAGGGCTATTACTCCTGCCGTACCCTGGACATCTCCGGTGAGGCCGGAGTGGCCTATGGTTCCTTGTATCAGTATTTTAAAAGCAAGGAAGACATCCTGCTGTCCATTTTCAATGAAAATTGGGACGCCCTGCTCAAAAGTATGGAAAAACTGAACCGGACCGTTACCGATCCGTTTGAAAGACTTCTGTCCGTCTTCGGTTTTATTTTCAGGAGCTATCAGAGGAATCCCAACCTGATGAAGGTATTAATCATGGATCTTCCCAGGTTGAAGCAGTTCTATAGCCCGGAAAACTGGAAGAACTATAATCGCTTCTTTACCGGTGTGGCCGACATTTTTCAGGAAGGACAAAAAAGGGGTATTTTCCGCAAGGATTTCTCCCCTTTGATTGCCTCCTTTGTCATCTATGGTGCAGTGGATATGACCATCCGGCAATATGTCTACAATCCGGATTTTAACCATGAGGAATTTCCCGTGGAAAAGGCCAATAATCAGATCATGGGTCTTTTAGAACAAGGATTCCTGATGAAGGAACCGGCCCGAAAGGGCATAAAAGGAAAGTAGCCTGGGGGATGAAAAATGGACAGAGATTATTTTGAAGTTGTCTGCGAGTATCGGTGAAAATCTGCCTCCTAATTTGAGGCCAAAGGCAATTGTGCTGGTGAACCGTTATAAGAGATCTCTCCGCTGCCCCGGAATTCTCGGCGCCCGTGTTCAGCAAGGGCTGATCGGATCCTCTTCGTCGGCCGGGATGGGAGATTGCCTGCTCCTTGATTTTTCCAGAGGGTTTTTCGCCGTTGCCGACGGGTCGGAGCGCAATCCTTCGGCCTCGCGGGAGTTTATGAGGCTGTTTTCAACCATGTTGACCCGAATCATTTCCCCGTCCGGCGGGCGGGTCTATGGGGAGAAGGAGGTCAAGACTTTGAAAAGGCGCCTGATTGCCGAGTCCGACCATCTGTTGCAAGCCTTATCCTTCGGCGACAGTTGTACCTTTACCGGAATCCTGCTCTTAAGAACCAAAAAAGAAGCGATGGCCGGTCTCCTCTTCCACACGGGAGACAGCCTCTTGTTCTCCTGTAATGTCCAAACAGGGGAGAGCCGGCAATGGTCAAAAAACAATTTCTGGATGGTGGGGCGGACTCCCCGCTTTTTCCAGGTGGATGATCTGCCTATCGTATCCCATACCCGTCTTTTATTGGCCACCGACGGCCTGGCCAATATCCCCTTTCCTCTCTCACAGAGCCGGGAGGAGTATATACGGGAACTTTTTCAGACCTCCGCCCCCGAAAAAATTCCGGACCGATTGCTCGAAACGAATGCCCCTTTGTCCGGCGGCTGGGACGACACGGCAATCATCGCCCTTGATCCATGTTCCGTGCCGATTTCATCCGGTTGTTTCCTCTTCGGAGGCACTTCCCGGATAGAGGAGAGGATTTTTCAGGAAGAAAAAAAACAGGGTCTATATCAGAACCGGTATCTCCCTTCTGTCGGGATGGAAGAGGACCGGACCACACCGATGGGTTTATAGTTGGAGATCGATCTGCATATTCATACCAGTCGCTATTCCGGCTGCAGTAATATCGATGCCGTTAAACTGCTTCGGAAATCCAAAGAAGTGGGACTGGACGGTATTGCCCTGACCGAACACGGCATCTGTTGGTCGGCGGAATATATCGAGGAGATTCGAACTAAGAGCGGGATGACCGACCTGGTGATCCTACCCGGGCAGGAGGTGGCCTGCTATACGAAGTTCGGACATTTCCAGGGAGAATTCCTGGTCTTCGGCCCTACCCGGAGTCTGGGGTCGAGCCGTTCCCTGGAACAGATCCTGGCGGTTGTCCACGGCGAAGGGGGTGTCGTCATTGCCGCCCATCCTTACAGAAAGTTGCCCCATGAAGCCGGTTTCTACGGGGCCGGCAACGGGGTCTACGGCCTGGACATCGATGGCCTGGAAGTCGAGCACCCCTCGTATGATGATGAAAGTCGGTTGCTGGCCCAAAAAGCCGTGAGGGCCAAGAAGATCGCCGGGATCGGCTGCAGCGACGCCCATGACCTCCGGTCCGTCGGGATCTGCCGTACGGTTTTTTCAAAACCAGTCCGGGATATAGGGACCCTTTGTGAGGAGATCAAGGCCTGCCGCGTGGAAGCCCGGCGATTGGATTCATAGTAATCTTGAAAATAGTATTTATTGAAGATGCCAAGAGTGATGCGTTCGTAAAAAGTCCAAAAGCGCCGATTTACGTCATTCCCATGAAAACGGGAATCCAGTGTTTTTAATTAGTTACATATAGCCTGGATTCCCGCCTTCGCGGGAATGACGAGTTTTTTCGAGACCATCAAGAGTAAGTATATAATGCCTTAAAAAATGACTGATTAATCAGTCACTATTAACTATTTTGGGGGTAACTAAAAGCCTCGGGGTAAAAGGTGGCGTCAAAATGTTGTTATGGAAGTAGCCCCATCTTGCCCAAAAGGAGATGAAATTCATGGAAATAAAAAACATTACGGTATTGGGCTCCGGAACCATGGGGCATGGTATCGCCCAGGCCGCTATATCCGCGGGATTGGAGGTTGTTCTGTATGATCTGGATCAGATGTTTATCGATCAGGGAGTGGCCCGGATCCGTAAAAATCTGGCCAGGCGGGTGGAGAAGGGTAAGCTCACCCGGGAAAAGATGGATGAATTCCTGGCGATCCTGAATACTTCTACGGACCTGAAGGAGGCGGCCAGGGATGCGGATTTCGTCATTGAGGCCGTACCGGAAGACCTGAACCTGAAGAAAAAGCTCTTTGCCGAGTTGGATAAGATCTGTAGACCCGAGACGATCCTGGCCACCAATACCTCCGTACTTTCCGTAACGGCCATGGCCGGTGCCACGGAAAGAAAAACCCAGGTGATCGGAACCCACTTCTTTAACCCGGCGGCGGTGATGAAATTGGTGGAGGTGGTCTGTCCTATCGGGGTATCTGAAGAGACGGTCCGGATCACCATCGACATGGTGAAGCGTCTGGGCAAGGTGCCCATCAGGGCCAAGGATACGCCGGGGTTTATCGTCAACCGACTGCTCGGGCCTTTGTATATGACGGCGGCCCAGATGGTCCTGGAGGGCACAGCCATGGCCGAAGATATCGATACGGCTATGAAGCTCGGGGCCGGCCACCCCATGGGACCCTGTGAGTTAGCGGATTTCGGGGGCTTCGATGTGATCCAGATGGCCCAGGATTCGGTCTTCGAATATACCCATTCGGAAGCGGACAAGCTGAACATCCTTTACCGAAAGATGATCGAAGCCGGCCGGCTGGGGATAAAGAATGGCAAGGGATTTTATGATTATCTGCCTGATGGAACGAAAAAACCGTTTAAGGTCTTCTGATAAAAGGAGAGGAACATATGAAAGAAGTTATGATCATGGATGGGGTGAGAACGCCTATCGGACGTATGGGTGGGGCATTATCGAGTTTTCGTCCTGAAGAATTAGCCGCCATCGCATTGAAGGGATTGGTGGAAAAGACAAAAATTAACCCAGCCATAGTGGATGATGTCCTGATCGGCCATGCCTGTACCAATCACGCTGCTATAAACATTGCCCGCTGGGCTGTTCTTAAGGCGGGACTTCCCGTATCCGTGCCGGCCCAGACGGTGGAACGGCAGTGCGGCTCAGGCTTGCAGACCGTCAATTCAGCCGCCCTGGCCATATTGGGGGGGATGGGCGAGGTTTACATCGCCGGGGGATGCGAAAGCTGGAGTAATGCCCCTTATCTGATGGAGCGTCAGAAGGTTCCCTTTTCCCTGGTGCCCAATGCCTTTATTACCAAGGAAACCGGACCGACCCCGGATACCAATGTCTCCATGGGGATCATTGCCGAGATCCTGGCCGAGGAATGGGAGATCTCCAGGGAGGAACAGGATACCTTCAGCCTCAGAAGCCAGGAGCGGGCCATCCAGGCCATTGAGGCGGGATATTTCCAGGAAGAGATCGTCCCTGTGACCATACCGCAGAAAAAGGGGGCCCCGATTATCTTTGACCGGGACGAGCACCCCAGGGCGACGAGTCTGGAGAAGTTGGCGGCCTTGCAACCGGCCTTCAAAAAAGGGGGGACGGTGACGGCCGGGAATTCTTCGGGGCTTAACGACGGAAGCGTGGCCATCCTCCTCATGTCCGCAGTGAAATGCCGGGACTCGGGTCTCAATCCTTTGGGACGTTTTGTGTCCTGCGCTTTGTTCGGTGTGGAGCCCAAATATATGGGTATAGCTCCGGCCTATGCGGTGCCCAAGGCCTTGGAGCGGGCCGGCCTCCAACTGGCCGATATGGACGTAGTGGAGTGCAACGAAGCCTTTGCCTCCCAGACCCTGGCGGTGATGAAAGAACTCCGAAAGAAGGGTCATCAGGTCGACCCGGGAAAGTGGAACCCCAACGGCGGTGCCATCGCCTTCGGCCATCCTAACGGGATGAGCGGCGGCCGGTTGACTTTGGCGGCCTTGCATCACTTGAAAAGGACTGGTGGGAGATATGGTCTGGTCACCCTCTGTATCGGCGGCGGACAGGGGATCGCCACGATTTTCGAAAGGATATGAAGGAGGTTTTATGGTAGACAAGGTGGCCGTTGTGGCCGTGGCTCAAACCCGATTTGCGCCTAAACGGGCCGAAGTAAACTATGCCGAAATGGCTTATGAGGTAATCAAGCAGGTCCTTAACGACACGGGATTGGATCTCGGTAAAGACATCGATAACAAAATCAGTTGCTCTCATGATATCTGGGACGGTCAGACTATTTCGGATATCGGGATCACCGACGTGATCGGCGGACATTTGGGCAATGAAGAGAAGATGGCCATGGATGGATCGACCGCGGTTTTTTACGGGACCATCGGTATCCTTTCCGGGGAATACGAGGTGACCCTTCTTTTGGCCCATACCAAGATGTCCCAAACCAATCGCAACGTCGTCAATAATGTGGCCTTCGAGCCCATCTATTCAAGGTTGCTGGGCCTGGATTTTACCTCGGCCGGGGCCTTGCAGGCCAGGCGTTATATGTACAAATACGGGATCACCCGGGAGCAGGTATCCCAGGTGGTGGTGAAAAATCTCTCCAATGCCCGGTTGAACCCGGTGGCCCATCGGGCCGGGGAGGTTACCGTGGCCGGGGTCATGAGCTCGCCCCTGCTGGCTTCCCCCCTCCATGTGCTCGACGTGGCCCCTGATACGGACGGTGCCGTGGCCATGATCCTGGCCTCGGAGAAAAGGGCCCGGGAAATTACCGATAAGCCGGTCTGGGTCAAAGGAATGGGGGTTTGTTATGACGCCCATTATTTGGGAGACCGGGACCTGGCGGATTGTATGGCCTTGGAGAAGGCAGCGGCCCAGGCTTACCGTATGGCCGGCCTTAAGAAGCCGACGCGGGATATCGATGTGGTCGAGTTAGGGGATGAATTTTCCTACCAGGAACTCCTCTGGCTGGAAGGGTTGGGGCTGTGCGACCGCGGAGAGGCCGGACGAATGATCGATTCCGGTCTGACGGCCCTCAAAGGGAAAATGCCGGTCAATCCTTCCGGGGGGCTGTTGGGCGGTGTGCCGGCCAATGTGGCCGGACTCAACCGGGTGGCCGAAGCGGTCCTCCAGTTAAGGGGGGAAGCCGGGGAACACCAGGTCAAGAGTCCCAGAATTGCCGTCGCCCAGGGACACAGCGGCTTTTGCGGCCAGCATCAGTGTGTGATTGTGTTGGGGAGTTGACAGATCCTGTTAATCCTGTCTAAAAATTTTTCAGGGAGAAACAACCATGAAAAGAAATGTAGCCATCATCGGAGGAGGCCAGACCTATCACAAGGCCCGACGTCACGATGTGGATCAGGCGGAATTAGTCAACGAGGCTGTCCGGGCGGCCCTGGCGGATGCCGACATGACGATAGACGAGATCGACCTGGTCTTGCTCGGCAATATGGAATTCTTCGAAGGGGTCCACATGACCGATTGCTGGCTGGTCCACGGGACAGGCGCTTATGGTCGGCCAGGTCTCAAGATCACCACCGGCGGCACCGTGGGGGCCACCATGGTCTGCGCCGGGATCCATCATGTGGCCAGCGGTCTTTTCGACAAGGTCCTGTGCATCGGTTTTGAAAAACAGGAAGAAGGCGATACCGGCGCCATCTTAAGCGGCGTGGCCCATCCCTTGTGGGGACGGTCCATGGCCGGTGCGGCGGTAGGCTATTTCGCCATGATGGGGTCTTCCTATATGGCGGCCTGGGGGGCCAAAGAGGAACACTCGGCTATGGTGGCCGTCAAGGCCAGGCAGAATGCCCGGAAGAATAAATACGCCCATCTCAAATTAGACATTACCATAGAAGATGCCTTGAATTCGCGGATGCTTTCTTATCCGATCCGGATGCTCGACATGTGTCCAGCTTCCAACGGGGCCTGTGCCGTCATCCTGGCTGATGAAAAAACGGCCCAAAAGCGCAGTAAAAAGCCGGTCTGGTTCCGGGCCATGGATACGGCCCATAACGAACAATTCGAACTGGACTGGCGGGACGTTAAAACCGAGCGGCCTATTTTTTCCAAGGTCTGCGCCTCCCGGATGTATAAAAAACTGGGGGTCACCAACCCGGCGGAGCATTTTGACGTCTTTGAGATTTATGAGCCGGCCACCTGGGCCGAACTGGTCTGGTATGAGGACCTGGGGCTTTGCGGTCCGGGAGAAGGTTTCAAGATGATTGAAAAGGGGATGACCAATATAGACGGCCCCATTCCGGTGAATCCCTCCGGCGGGGTGTTATCGACCAACTGTATCGGTGCCTCGGCCATGCTGCGCATCTGGGAGGCGGCCCTGCAGATCCGGGGCGATGCCGGGGAACACCAGGTGCCCAAAGAGGTCCGGAGGGCCTTTACCACGGCCTACGGCGGAACGAACTGGACCGTCATGACCGCTTTATCGAAGACCCTGGACGATTGAAACTACAGCCTATTTTTTTTGCTGATGAGCCTCCATATCCGTCATTCCGGCATGCTTTAAAACATTCGGGAATGACAACAATATGCTAAGGAGACAGTGATGATAAAAAAGACCGACGAGCAGATTTCCATTCCCATGGTTGTGGATGTCCCTTTCGAGTTTGCGGCCGGACAGTACCTGTCCCGGGCTTTGACGGAGCTTAGGGACAACGGGAAATTTTTCGGGGTAAAATGCCCGAAATGCGGACGGGTCCAGTTGCCCCCCAGGATTGTGTGTGCCGAATGCCATGTCAAGAATGAAGAATGGGTGGAACTCGGACTGGAAGGTAAATTGAAGGCCTTTACCATTATGTATCTGCCCCTCACCGATCCGACCACCGGCAAGCCGCACAACCCGCCTTTTGTTTACGGCTCCGTGCAGTTGGATGGGGCCACCTCGGTACTGGACCACTTAGTCAGCATGGAACCCGATTTGGATAAAATCTGGGTGGGGATGCGTTTAAGAATTATTTTGCGGCCCCCACAGGAGAGGATCGGTGATCTAAGCGACATCTTGTATTTCGAACCTCTGCCGGGGCAGAAGAAACCCGCGTAGAATTAAAGCTAAGGAGCAGGAAAATGGAAGATGCCAAAACTTATCCCCCCTTTGAAGTCAAGCAACGCCTGAAGGCCAACAGCCTGTACTATGCCGGGAAAATGGGGAGTCTCTTTTATGTCAATCTTCGGGACCATAAGGTCATTGTGGGGGTCCGTTGCCCCAAATGCAACAAGGTCTTCTGGCCTCCGAGGTCCACCTGCGGACATTGTTTTTCGGAATTGACTGAGGTGGTGGAGATCGGCCCCATGGGAACGGTCGAGTCCTATACGCAGGTGACCTACTCGGAACCCATCCATCCCCGCCCAGCACCCTTTGTCTACGGGGTCATCAAACTGGACGGTGCCGATACGGGCATCACCCATTTTATCGCCGAGACGGATTATGAAAAAATCCATATCGGGATGCGGGTAAAACCGGTTTTTGCCGAGGAGCGAAAAGGAAACATATTGGATATCAGGTATTTTAAACCGATTTGAGGCGGGTCAGGGGTCAGGGGTCATTCCGGCATGGTTTAAGCCGGAATCCAGGGACTTTGATTTCTCATTTTTTTGAAAAACCTGGATTCCCGATAAAGACATTCGGGAATGACGAAAAATTGTCGCTGTAGTAATATAGCTTAAATAATTTTTATTTTGTTTCTTTAAGCTATTTTCGCCGAACACCGAACGCTTAACGCCGAACGTTTTTTTTAACCAGGAGGTCCCATGGACGAAAAGGAAAAGAAAAATTATCTGGCCATGTGGAATGGCAGCCGGGGTGCCGATCGGAATCCCGGTAATTATCAGCGCCGGGATGATGGGAATCACATTTACAAAAGCGACCAATACTTCGAGTGGTGGTATCTGGATTGCTCTTTTGATAACGGATACCATGCGGTGGTCACCTTCCACTACATGAATGGTTTCATGAATCCTATCGTGCCGACTTCGCAGGTTATGATCTACAAACCAGACGGCACCAAGGTAGTACGGTTCGCTTCCTTTAAGGAGGATGAAATTTATGCCGGTGCGGATTACTGTGACGTGAGAATGGGTAATGACTGGATCAAAGATACCGGTGACGGATATGAGGTCTCTATCAAGATCAAGGGGGTGGGCCTTCATCTGACCTTTAAGAATATCGTCCCGGGTTGGAAACCCGGCACGGGATTTCTTTACAAAAACGAAGAAAATGGACAGTTGTCAGGATGGTGCGTTCCAGTCCCTTATGGGGAAGTAAGCGGTGAACTCTTTCTAAAAGAGGAGACCCTGAAAGTCAGGGGTGCGGGATACCATGATCATAACTGGGGAAACTGTTCCATGCACGGGTTTATCGAAGGTTGGTACTGGGGCCGGATTCACAACCGCGATTACACCATCGATTACGGCTGGGTCATCCCGAGGGATAATGAGGCCCTCATCATGTCGCCCCTTCTGTTGGCCAAAGGCGGAGAAATCGTCCTTTCCACCGATATGATGAAGGCGGAGTTTGCCGATATCGTCCGGGATGAAACAAACGGTAAGGACTATGCCAAGGCCCTGACCATCTCCACCGACGTCAAGGGAGTGAAGCTCCAGTTGAACATTAAATCAACCCGGGTCATCGAATCCATGGAGCTTCCAAAGGTGACGGACTGGAAGCAATATTATTACCGTTTTCTGGCCGACTATGATATGAAGATCGAAATTGATGGTCAGAAAGACCAGGTTGGTGGAGAGATGCTCCATGAACTTATGCTGCTTTGAAAGGAAACAATTATGAATTCGAATGATGTGGTTATTGTCAGTGCGGTAAGGACACCCTTCGGCCGTTTTGACGGTGTACTCAAAACGATTTTGAGTATGGACCTGGGTGTCATGGTCCTGCAGGAAGTGGTTCGCCGAATCAATCTCGATCCGGGACAGGTGGACGAGATGTACTACGGCACCTGCATTCCCGCCGAATATGCCATCTATACTAATGTGCCGGCCAGGCAGATTACCCTTTTGGCCGGGTTCCCGGAAAATAATATTTCGCTGACCATCGACCGGGCCTGCTGTTCCTCTATGACGGCCCTGCGCCTGGGCTACCGGGCCATCAAATCGGGCGATGCCCAAATTGTTATTGCCTCCGGTGCAGAAAACATGGCCAATGCCGGACTCATCGCCAGTGCGGCCAAGGCCCGCTGGGGTGTGCGCCTGGGACCTCTGGAACTGGAAGATGTTCTCTATGAACTCGGGTACGGCAGAAAAGGCTTTGCCCCAGTGGCCACCGATGCCGGCCAGGTGGCCGTTGAATACGGGGTGACCCGGGAAATGCAGGATGAATGGGCCATAGACAGCCATCAAAAATATTTCCGTGCTTATAAAGAGGGGAAGTTTAAAATCGGTGAAGAACTGATGAAAATCGAAATTCCCCAAAAGAAGGCCCCCATTATCCTCGACCGCGATGAATCGCCCCGGGATAATCTGAGCCCGGAGAAAATGGCTGCTTTAAAGACCGTTTACGGCAGTCCTACCGTTACCGCCGGTAATGCCCCGGGATTAAACTCCGGGGCCTCCGCCGTAGTCCTTATGAGCCGGCAGAAGGCCGAGTCCCTGGGGCTTAAGCCCATGGCCCAGATCCTGGCCTGTGAGGCTGGCGCCGGAACCCCTAAGTACATGGCCTGCGTCCCGGCCCAGACCATCGATAAGATGTTTGCCAGGACCAATCACACCATCGACGAAATGGACCTGATCGAGATCAACGAAGCCTTTGCCGCCGTGACCCTGGTTTCGCTCAAGGAATTGGCCAGGGGGGATGGGGGGAAATGGCGGGCCTTGCAGGACAAAACCAATGTCAACGGCGGTGCCGTGGCCATCGGCCATCCGGTGGGGGCCAGCGGTGCCCGGATTACCATGACCATGATGTACGAACTGATGCGGCGAGGCGGCGGTATGGGTGTGGCGGCCATCTGCGGAGGGCTCTCCCAGGGAGAGGCCATATTGATTAAGGTGTAGTGCAAAAATGCGGTTCAAGGTTCAAGGTACAGGGTTCAAGGCCCGGAAAATACAGTTCGGAGTATAGAGTATAGAGTTCGGAGTTCGGAGTAAACCATTTTCATGTTTTGTCGATGCCCGCTTTAAGCAGGCATGAAGACTTAGAGAGAAAACGTGGTTTCCCCCCTCCTTTATCCTCCCCGTCAAAGGGGGAAGAAGTTAATATGGCTCCCTCCCCCTGGCAGGAGAGGGCTGGGGTGAGGGAAGCATAACCTGGAGGAATACAATGTCAAATTGGATTGAACGAGTGGAACCCTTGACCCTCAAGGGACAGATCAAGGTCCCCTACACCTGGTCGGTCGGCGAGGTGGGGAGCCGCTTTTTAGTGTCGCTGCGGGATGATCAAAAAATTATCGGAAACCGCTGCAGCGAATGCAAGACCGTCTTTGTGCCTCCCCGTATGAATTGCGGTAAGTGTTTTAAGCGTATAACCGATTGGGTGGATCTGAGTCCGGAAGGGAAAGTTGAGGCATTCACCATCGTCCGTTTTGCCTATCCGCTGCAACCGACGGAACCGCCCTATGCCTATGCTTTGATCAAATTAGATGGGGCCGACGTTGGTTTCTTGCACATCATCAAAGGGGACCTGGACCGTTTGAAAAAAGAGGTTCGGGTGAAGGCTAAATTCGCCGGGAAGCGCACCGGCCATATCAGGGATATAGAGGGATTTTCCATTGTTTAGTGCGAAAGAAGAATTTAAGGTTTTGAAATTGTAGCACAGCCGCCCTCGGCTGTGTCCACTAATGACAGGCGAGGGCGCCTGTCCTACATAATCTTGAGCCTGGGGGAGCCTGGCACAGGAGGGTTTAGAGAGGAACTATGGAAAGAATAGCCATCGTCGGCGTGGGACAGACCAAGTATGAGCGGAGAAAAAAGGGCGAGATCTTTTATGACCTGGTCTACGAAGTGACTGTAAAGGCTATGGAGGATGCGGGCTTTACGCTTAATGACATCGACAACGTCATCACCATATCCAACGATTTCTGGGACGGCCGGACCATCTCCTGCATGGCCGTGCAGGAGGCGGCCGGGGCCCATGATAAAAATGTTTCCACCGTGGAAGGGGACGGCACCTTCGGCGCTTTTTACGGGGCCATGAGGGTCCTGGGCGGTTTCGGGACGACCCTGGTGGTGGCCCATTCCAAGGGGAGCGAAGGGGACCCCCGGTTCATTACCAACGGCATGTTTGATCCCATTTATCATCGTCCCCTGGGGATCGAGGTCCTCAGCGCCTCGGCCCTTCAGGCCAATGTCTATATGGAAAAATATGGGGTGACAGAGGAGCAATTTGCCCAGGTTTCAGTCAAGAATCACGGCAATGCCAGAAAAAATCCCCTGGCCCAACTCCCCATGAATATCACCGTGGAAGATGTTATGCGGTCGCGGAAAATCGCTGACCCGCTCAAACTCCTCGATTGCAGTCCCATAAGCGACGGGGCCGCGGCCATCATCATCGCCAATGAAGAGAGGGCGAGAAAAGCACATAAGAAGCCCGTGTGGATCAAAGGCATAGCCCATTGCTCCGAGGCCTACTTTTTAGGAGACCGCGATCTGGCCGACCCGATAGCCCTTAAGGAAGCGGCTAAAAAGGCTTACGCCATGGCCGGCATCCGTGATCCCTTAAAAGAAATCGATGTGGTCGAGCTTTACGATGCCTTCAGTTACATGGAACCCCTCTGGCTGGAAGGCCTGGGATTTTGCGGGCCCGGAGAAGGGGGCCGCATGATTGAAAAGAAGATCTCGACCATGGAGGGATCGCTTCCGGTCAATCCTTCCGGAGGCGTTCTGTCGGCCCACCCGGTCCTCGCGGCCGGACTGGCCCGGATCATCGAGGGCGTGCTCCAGATCCGCGGAGAGGCCGGAGAGCATCAAATCGACGGCGTAAAAACCGCCCTGGCTCAGGGCATCAACGGCCCATGCGGTCAAAGCCATTGCATCTGGATCATGGGCAGGGATCAATAATAGCTTTCAAAAGTAGAACCTCATTAAAAATAGGTCAGGCATCTTGCCTGACAATAGGTTGAAGTCAATATGTAAGGATTAACAGGATTCTCAGGATTTTATTAATCATGTCCATCCTGTAAATCCTGTCAAAATTAAGGAGAAAATAAATGGCCAGACGGGTAGCTATCGTAGGGACGGGTCAGACCCATCATCGCAGCCACAGGCTGGATGTCAACGGCCGGGAGTTGATCCATGAGGCCGTAGAGAGGGCCTTAAAGGACTGCGAATTGACCATCAGGGATATCGATGCCATCGTTATCGGCAATATGGATCATTTCGAATCGATCAATTATGTGGACACCTGGAGTGTTGAGGGCTCGGGCGGGTATATGAAGCCGATCATGAAGGTGACCACCGGAGGAACCACCGGCACATCGGTGGCCATCGCGGCCTACTACCATGTGGCCTCCGGTCTTTTCGATAAGGTGTTGGCCATCGGCTGGGAGAAGAATTCCGAAAGCGATACCACCGGGGCCATCATCACCTGCAGTGATCCGGTCTGGGACCGATTCTCCTATTCGGGGGCCATCCCCAGCCTGGCAACGGAGGCCTCGGCCTACATGGAGCAATACGGGGCCACCCAGGAAGATGCAGCCAGGGTGGCTGTCCGGGAACGGACCCACGCCATGAACAACCCCTATGCCCAGCTTCATGGCCGGCCCATCACCATCAAGGACGTCATGGAATCGGCTATGCTGGCCTATCCGATCAAGCTCTTAGACGTCTGTCCCCGGACGGACGGGGCCTGTGCCGTGGTCTTTGCCGCTGAAGGAACGGCCGAAAGGATCGCCCCCAAACCGGCCTGGATCAAGGCCTGTGCCGTGCGCCATGCCGCCACCTGGTTCGGGGACGTAGACTACAACACCGGTCTCCTTTCGCTTAAGAGGGCCTCCCTGGAGGTTTATGAAAAGGCCGGCATCCGCCATCCGGTGGAGGAACTGGATGTGGCCGAGCTCTATCTTCCTTATTCCTATGCCGGGCTCAAGTGGATTGAGGTACTCGGTTTCTGCGGACCCGGAGAAGGTCCGAAATTTATCTGGGAGGGCCATTCCGATATGGGCGGCAAGCTGCCCATCAATCCTTCCGGAGGGGTCATGAGCACCAATTGTATCGGGGCCACGGCCCTTTTGAGGACGGCCGAAGCCGCCCTGCAGATCATGGGCAAGGGGGATAAACGCCAGGTTCCGGATGTAAAAACAGCCCTGGCCACGGGCTTCGGTGGGTGCTGGTGGTCCGATGCCATTATCATGAGCAGTAAGAAACCATAGATTGAGAATGGCCCCCTTTACCTTTAGACCTCGGAAAAAGTCCAAAATGGCCTATTTTCGTCATTCCCGTGAAAACGGGAATCCAGTGTTTATAATCGGTTAGGCCTGGCTTGGATTCCCGCCTGCGCGAGAATGACGACTTTTTACGACTCCATCATAAATGAAAGGGGGAAAGATGATTGAGGAGATGAAAATGCAGGATGGAAAAAATCAAGAACTGTTGACCCTGAATTCAGGGGACCTGGCCATGCCCTATGAATGGTCCATCGGATTATACGGCAGCCGCTTCTTTCAGGAGATCCGGGAGAAGAGACGATTTTTGGGGATTCGCTGCCCAAAATGCCAAAAGGTTTTAGTCCCGCCCCGGCGGATCTGCGGCCCCTGTTTTCAGAAGCTGGATGAATTGGTGGAACTCTCCGATCAGGGAACGATCAAAGCCTTTTCCGTGGTCAACTATCCTTTTATCGATCCGGCAACGGGCCGGCAAAGACCGATCCCCTATACCTACGGCTATATCAACCTCGACGGTTCGGACAACATCTTTTCCCATCTGATCAATGAGATTGATGAAAGCAAAATCAAGGTCGGAATGAAGGTTCGGGCAGTTTTTAAAGACCAGGCCGAGATGGAAGGAAACATTCAGGATATCCGATATTTCGAGATCATTCGGTAAAAAGGCCTTTAATGAATGAAGAATGATGAAAATCTGACCTTGATTTTGTACATGAGGGCTTAACATAATCAAGCAAAGGTGACCGAAAATGAATATGGCTGGTTTTGAGGTTGAGGGCATCAAGCGATATGGGGAGTTTGAGCAGTTCACTTATCTCACGGATGATTCCAAGAGCGTTCTGACTAATGTGGAGATCGACCGGCGAGCCCGGGCCGTAGCCGCAGGTCTCATGAATCTGAGGGTGCGAAAAGGGGATATCGTGGGGGTGATGGTCAGCAATATTTTAGAAATCCCGGAGTTGATGAACGGCACCATGCGGATGGGGGCCGTTTTTCTTCCGATCATATTCATGCTTACCCCGCAGGAAGTCCGCTATATCCTGGAAGATGCCCGTCCCCGGATTCTTATCACCGAAGAGAAGCTCTGGCCCAAAATGAAGGAAGCCCTGGAAGGCAACACGACCGTACGGAAAATAGTGGTCATAGGCGGAGAGGTCAAAGATGAGAAACCCGGACAGGTGTTGTCTTATGAAGCCTTCAAAAAACAAGGCATCGATCCGGGGGAGGTCGAAGACCTGGCAGCCGACGATCTGGCCATCCTGATGTATACCTCCGGCTCTACCGGCTTTCCCAAGGGGGTCATGCTCTCCCACGGCAACCTGGTCGAGAACATGCTTCAAGGTGCGGCCGTCTGGCCCTCCGGACCGGGCGATTGCTTTTTGGGGGTTGTGCCTATGAATCATATTTACGGGGTCTTAGGTTTTCATGAAAGTTGTTATTTCGGCAGCCGCCTGGTCCTGGTCCCCTGGTTTGACCCGCAGAAGGTCCTGGAAATCATCACGGATTACCGGATTACGGTGGCCGGCATGGTTCCGACCATGATTGCCATGATGATGCCCCTTTTTAATCCGGAAAGGCACAGTTTGAAATCCATGAAGTATCTGGTCAGCGCCGGGGCACCTCTTCCCGAAGAGCTGTTGATCCAGGCCCAGGACCTTTTCGGGATCAAAATATTCCACGGCTATGGCTGTACCGAGGCAGGACCGACGATTGCCAGACAGCGGCCGGATGGAAAGTTCAAGATCGGTTCGGTCGGTCCTCCGGTTCTGGGACTGGAGGTAAAATGTATTAATCAAGAAGGCAAAGAAGTCCGGCTCTTCCGCAGAATCTGTGGGTACTATTTATAAGATCCTAATAAGATAGCTGAGTATTCATGCCGGTTTAGCAGCTTTTGGGGCCACAAATTTAGCCAATAATTATGCACTCAAATTCCTCTTGGCTTTATGAAAAATTGTGCACCTCAAATAAGAAGGACATCGATGATAAATGAGCCGTCAATTCTAATCAAAATCAGCCTACGTCATTAAAGGGCAGAGATGCTTTATAAATAAATGCCAATTTTTTACCCACAGATTCTGCGGAAGAGCCAGAAGTCCTTCAGGGAGAGGTGGGTGAAATTATCGCCAAAGGCCCCGGGGTCATGGTCGGCTACTTAAACAAGCCCAAGGAAACAGCCGAGACTTTGAAAGACGGCTGGCTTTATACCGGGGACCTGGGCCGCTTTGATGAAGACGGAGAGCTATATATCGTGGGTCGGAAAAAAGACCTGATCATCAAAGGTGGTGAGAATATCGATCCGGGGGTTTCGGAAAACCTTCTTTACAAACATCCTGCAGTCCTGGAGGCCGCGGTCATCGCCATTCCGGATACCAAATATGGGGAAGAAGTGGCGGCGGCTGTTGTCTTGAAACCCGGTCAAAGTGCAACCGAAGAAGAATTGATTCTTTTCTTAAGAAACGCTATCCATCATTTTGTAGCCCCCAAAAGGGTTTTTTTGTTGGAAGCCCTTCCAAAGACGGGAACGGGAAAGATATTAAAGCGGGAAATAAGAGAAATCGTAAAAAGAAAATTATAAAATCCGGAAATAAACTTTTAGGCATCATAAATTCTGATAGGCTGTGATCATATGACCGAAGTGTGCATGGCCTTCGGGACCGGGGCATTTTTTTACATTGACAGCGGCCTCGGCCGGGAAATTTCCCAGCCGGAGGCCTTGGAAATCCTCCATAAAGCCATGGATGACGGGCTGGTCCTCCAGCCGGGGAATGGTCAGAAGGTCTGGGGTTTTTGTATGTGCTGTGGCTGTTGTTGCGGTCTTCTCAAGGGATTGAAAAAAATGAAGGCGCCGGCTTCAGTGGCCCATACTAATTTTTTTGCCCAGATCGACCCTGACCGTTGCACGGCTTGCGGCCTGTGCGCCGATCGCTGCCCCATGGAGGCCATAACCATTGATGAGACGGCCTTGGTGAACCGGGGTCGATGTATTGGTTGCGGTGTGTGTGGAGGGGCTTGCGACTTTGAAGCCGTCGAACTTTGCCAAAAAGACGAAAAAGATCGTTATATTCCCCCGGTGGACATAGTGGACATGAAAATGCGGATCGCCCAGGAACGGGGTTTGATATAAGCACAGATGGTGACGACTTTATATTAGATTGTCGCCTCTATACCAAAAGGGCGGTGGAGCAGGGCAGTCTGCCGAAGGTGAATGAATTTAATATGAAGGACTGGAGATTCCCGGCTGAGTATGAAGGTGAAATCACCATTGACCGTAAAAGTGAATCCATAAATCAGCTAAGAGGATAGACAGAATCCATGAAGGAAACAAACCTTAAGAACACGGACCGGGTGATTATCGCCAATTGCAGCGGGTTTTTCGGCGATCGCCTGTCGGCAGCCAAAGAAATGGTCCAGGGAGGGCCCATTGATGTGCTGACAGGAGATTATTTAGCCGAACTGACTATGGCGATTCTCTTCAAACAGAAAATGAAAAATCCGGAGGCCGGCTATGCCCATACCTTTTTGATCCAGATGGAACAGGTCATGGGGGAGTGCCTCGATAAAGGGATTCGTGTCGTGGCCAATGCCGGGGGATTGAATCCCCAGGGCCTGGCCAGGGAGCTTAAAAAGATCGCTGCCGCCCTGGGACTCAATCCGAAGATCGCCTATATAGAGGGAGACGATCTAATGCCCCGTCTTGCTGCGCTGCAGGACCAGGGAGAGTCCCTTACCCATTTGGATAAGGGGATTACGCTGAAAGAAGGGAAAATCACCCCCATTACGGCCAATGCTTATCTGGGTGGCTGGGGCGTGGCCGAGGCCTTGAGACAGGGCGCGGATATTGTGGTGGCCGGTCGTCTGGTCGATGTGGCTATGGTCGTCGGACCGGCGGCCTGGTGGTTCGGCTGGGAACGCCGGGATTGGGACCGGCTGGCCGGCGCCACGGTGGCCGGGCATATCATCGAGTGCGGGACCCAGGCCACGGGAGGAAATTATTCCTTTATTGATGAGGTCCCCTCGTATACCAATGTGGGGTTCCCTTTGGCCGAAATCTTTGCCGATGGGTCCTGTGTGATCACCAAACATCCGGGTACAGGGGGCCTGGTTTCCGTGGATACGGTAAAGGCCCAGCTCCTTTATGAAATCCGGGAGCCAAAATATCTGACCCCGGACGTGATCGCCCGTTTCGACACCATCGACATAGCCCAGGAAGGACCTGAGCGGGTCAGAATCACGTGTGTAATAGGGGAGCCCCCGCCGTCCACGGCCAAGGTGTGTTTGAATACCCTTGGGGGTTACCGCAATTCCAAAACCATTCTTCTGACCGGTCTCGACGTTGAAAAAAAGGCCAGGATTCTTGAGGAAACCTTATTCGAAAGTCTTGGGGGCCGGGACCAATTCACCTTTTCCGATGTGAGTCTCATCCGGTCTGACAAAGAGGATCCCCGGTCGAATGAAGAGGCCTTCGCCTATCTGCGCTTTTCGGTCATCGACCCCGACGCCCAAAAAGTAGCCAAACTGTCGACAAAAATCATAGAACTGGCCTTAGCCAGCATTCCCGGTTTTGCCGGTACGGAGCCGCCGTCCAAGGGGACACCCATCATCAGCCATTGGCCGAGCCTGATTTCGGCCAATCAGATCAAACAAAAAGTGGTTGTGGAAGACCGGGAGACCATCGTTGAATCCTTTTCGGTCGAACCCTTTACTCCCTTTGCTAAGGGGCTTCCTATAAGCCCTCCACCCCCACCCCAGGGCAAAACCATCCGGATGCCCTTGGGCCGTGTTTTCGCCACCCGCTCCGGCGATAAGGGGGGAAACGCCAATCTCGGGGTCTGGGCCAAGACGCCAGAGGCCTTTGCCTTCCTGTTTCATTTTTTGACCACCCACCGTTTAAAGGAACTCCTCAAGGATATACGGCCCTATGAGGTCGAGCGCTATGACTTTCCCAATTTATTGGCGTTGAACTTCTATATCAAAGGGGTTCTCGGAGACGGGGTGGCGGCATCGGTCAGACTGGATCCCCAGGCCAAAACTCTCGGTGAGTACCTGAGGGCAAAGGTTGTGGAGATGCCGGAATCGATTGTTTCCTAGCACCTATATCGGTGATGAGTGGTACCTGGATTTTCATGCCGGGAAGATGGATGAGCGACTGATAAAGCTGTGCCAGGAAGAAAAAATCCGGGATTGATGGATACCCTCCATCCACCACAGGCGGACAGGGTGTTCAAGATATCGGAAGCCCGATATCTTGAACAGGGAAAAAGTGCCGTGAAATCCGTGTGTCAGGCTTAGCCAGACCCGTGCCTAAAGAGTGTTACGCCTTTACATGCGAATCCTGTTAATCCTGGCTTAAACATTTTTTCATCAATTCGGATAGGGAGGTTTTTCTATGGGACAGAATTTTTATAAGCGGAATGACCGGGATGTGCGCTTCGTCTTAAAGGAACAACTTGGTGTCGAACGTTTGCTGGAATTTGAGGCCTACAAGGATTTTTCGATAGACGATTTCGAGATGATCCTGGACCAGGCCCAGAAGATCGCGGCCAATGAACTGGCCCCCACCTTTCAGGACGGGGATCGGATAGGTGCCCGATTTGAAAACGGACAGGTTTCGGTGCCCGAATCTTTTCACCGTTGCTGGGAGGTCTTCAAGGAAGGGGGCTGGTTCGGCTTGGCCGTCAACCCGGAATTCGACGGACAGGGGCTTCCCCTGGTCATTGCCGAGGCGGCTTCCGAGTTCATGATGAGCGCCAACTTTGCCTTCTGTTGTTACTCCGGCATGGGGGTGGGCAACGGCGGGATGATCGAACGTTACGGGAATGATAAGCAAAGGGAGATGTTCGTCAAAAAGATGTACAACGGCACCTGGTGCGGAAGCATGTGTCTGACCGAGCCGGGGGTAGGGTCCGATGCCCACATGGTGACCGTCAAGGCCGTCCCGGATGGTGATACCTTTCGAATTCAAGGGACAAAAATATTTATAACCTCCGGAGAACATAATCTGGTGGAGAACATCATCCATTTAGTGATCGCCCGCATCGAAGGGGCGCCGGAAGGGGCCAAGGGGGTGTCTCTCTTTGCCGTGCCCAAGATCTGGGTCAATGAAGACGGTTCCCTTGGAGACCCCAATGACGTGGCCTGTATCGGCATCGAGCATAAGATGGGGTTGAGCGGTTCGGCCACCTGCGTCATGAACTTCGGAGAAAACGGCAAGTGCCGGGCCCATCTGATCGGCCAGCCGGGCATGGGCCTGGCCTACATGTTCGACATGGTCAACCTGGCCCGAACGGCCGTGGGTCTCGAGGCCGTGGCCTTCGGGGCCAACATTTACGCCAATGTCCTGGCCTATGCCAAAGAGCGGGTCCAGGGTGTGCCTTTCGGGAAAAAGGGGGGCCGGGCACGGATCGTGGAGCATGCCGATGTACGGCGCATGCTCATGAATCTAAAGGCCCTGACCGAGGGGATGCGGGCACTGGTTTACCAGGCCTATTTCATGGAAGATTTAGTCCGTTCCTCTCCCTCGGAAGAGGAACGGAAAAAGGCCCGGGGCCGGATGGAACTGTTGACGCCCCTGGTCAAGGCCTACTGTTCGGACCGGATTTTTGAAATGGGCCGGGAGGGGATACAAATCCTGGGAGGATACGGCTTTACCAAGGAGTACCCGGTGGAGCAATACACCCGGGATTGCAAGATCCTTTCCATCTGGGACGGGACCAATTACATCCAGTCCATTGATCTTATCGGCCGGAAGTTGAACCTGGAAGGGGGTAAAGTATTCCAGGACTGGATCAACGAAGTGAAGCAATTTGTCCAGGATTATAAAGCGAACCCGACCTTTTCTGCGGATATGGGTCTTCTGGAAGAGGCCCTGGAAACCCTGGTGGAGATCAGCCTGTATTATGCCCGCTGTGTCCAGGAGGGGAAAATGGTCCTGATCCCCCTGACGGCCACCCGCTTTCTGGACTCCATGGCCGAGGTGGCCATCGCCCATCTGCTGCTCGACCAGGGCCTGATCGCCGAAAAAAAAATCAAGGAAGGAAATTGCGGTGAGGCCGATGCCCGTTTCTACAAGGGTAAGATCGAGACGGTGCATTATTCTGTCCGCAATTTTCTACCCCAGGTCTTTGGACGAGCCAGGATCATCCGTATGGAGGATACCTCTGCCGTCGATATCAAAGAAGAATGGCTGTGAGGGAACCCCAGTAGCTGTTTCATTGATCCGGTCAATTTATTCGTAGTTTGCTCGCTAATCGCGATGAAGACGGGACATCCTGCCCACGCAGGCACGCCGCTGGCGTGACGGGAAATGTGCTCACCTTCATCCTTGATTTCATCTGGGAGGTCTGCGGTGGAGCTGCATTCAGGCCCATTAATTTTGTGGACATGACCTGCGCCCCGCCGTCGAAAACTGATTATTCCAAGCCCCGGTTCTTGCTTTGTGAGAGCCATGTGTGGGAGGGATTGGAGGAACGATATCCGTATGCCCCGAGAGGAATTGGCAAGAGCAAGGGGGAGACTACTCATAATAAAAGTACGTATTTAGTTAAGTTGACTTCACCTACTAATGTGGTGTTTGGCCAGCGCAAAGGATTGATGATTTTCATTTGAAAGAGAGGGTAACCCGCGTTTCACCCGCAACCGGGCCAGCAAGATTCACTCCAACCGGAAAAGAGGGTCGGGCCAAGTCAACTTGTTGATTATTCATTGTTAATACCTCAGAAATGGGCATTTTCAGGGCCTATATCGAATTTTTCAGGCGGGTTTTCCTTCTACTTTTTGCTGAAAAGTTATTAAAAATCAATAAAATGGATTAATTTTGGCATGAATTTTGTAGGCATGTAAATATCATTTTTTTCTTGACATATATTATT
>JACRBX010000143.1 GCA_016219225.1 Deltaproteobacteria bacterium | reverse complement strand
GAACTGGCCGGCAGTACGGATCCTGAAAAGGTCTATAATGCCCTGATGCAGAAACCGGAATTTTTCACCGTCAAAGGTCCGGTCCACTGGAGAAAGGATGGACGAGCCGTATACAAGTATGCCACCTATATGATCAAAGGGAAAGGTTCGGCCGGACGCAAGGGAATGTTTAAGAATTATGACTATGCCCAGATCCTCGATGCCTATGGGGGAACGGAATTTCTACCCACTCTGGAATCGGAGGGATATTAGCAAAAAGATTAAGAAGCCGGGAATCCAGGAGTCAGAAGCCAGAATTCAGAATGAGGGGAAAACGTTGGAAAGAATCAGGTGTTCGCTGTATTCTTGATTCTGCCTTCTGGGTTCCAAACATCGCAAAAAATAAGACCTGATTATTAATGACAGTTTCGGACTTTTTCAGACTTTGACTCAAATCGAAAGAACCGATTGATCGAAATGGCCAGTGAAATCGTTTCCGCAAGAAATCTGATAAAAACCTTCGGGGGGTTGACCGCCGTGGACGGGGTCTCTTACTCGGTTGAGCCAGGCCAGGTCTCCGGACTTATTGGGCCAAATGGCTCGGGTAAGACCACTTTGTTTAACCTGCTCAGCGGCCAATTCCCGCCCACCGCCGGATCTGTTTTTTTTGAGGGCCGGGACATCACCGACCTGGCCCCGTTCCACCGGGTTCAATTGGGTATGGCCCGTACCTTTCAATTGGTCAGCGTTTTCTCAAGATTAAGCGTCTGGGAAAATTTAGTGCTGCCTATCGTACGTTTCAAAAAGAAGGACCAGGGTCTCGGCCGGTTCTATCTGAAGAACAAGCAAGGCCGGGGTCTTTTTGAGGATTGCGAGCAGGCCTTGGACACTGTTGGAATGACCTCCAAGGCCTTTGTGCCGACCAGCGAGCTCTCGTATGGGGATAAGCGCCTGATAGAGATCGCCATGGCCCTGGCCCTTAAACCGAAGCTGCTCCTCTTAGACGAACCCCTGGCGGGCTTAAGTGATCACGAAATATCGGAAGTTATGCAAATTATCCGTTCCCTGAAGGGGCAGCTTACACTGATACTTATCGAACATAAAATATCCAAGATCATCGATCTGGTGGAAAGCCTTTGTGTGATGAACGAGGGGCGGATCATTTGCCAGGACCGGCCGGATGCGGTTTTGGCCGACCCCAGGGTACGCGAGTGTTACTGGGGGACCGAGGAGTCATGTTAGAGATTAAGGGGTTGCAAGTCTGCTATGGACATGCGGTAGCTCTCCAGGGTATCGATCTGAAGGTCAGACCGGGGGAGATGATCTTTGTCGTGGGCCGTAACGGGGCCGGCAAGACGACCCTGCTCAAAACCATCGCCGGTTTACTTAAGCCCCAGGCCGGTGAGATTGCCTTCGATGGCCGCCTGATAACAGGGCTGTCCGCCGAAAAAGCAGCCCGTCAAGGGATACGTTTTGTGGCTCAGGATAAACGGGTTTTTTCGGCCCTGACGGTACGTAGCAACATCGAATTAGCGGCCTATGCCGCGGGCTGGAAGATTGATCGGGCCGTAGAACGGGTCCTTTCCCTCTACCCAAAAATGGAAAAGTTTTTGGATTCTCCGGCCGGCGGACTTTCCGGGGGACAGCGCGAGATCCTCCTCATCGGCCGGGCACTGATAGGCGATCCGCGGTTGCTCATGATCGACGAACCCACAGAGGGTCTGGCCGCGGTGGTGATTAAAGACATCTTTACCATTCTGAATACCATGAAGGAGCACAAGGCCTCGATCATCGTTGAACAGAATCTGTCTGTGGTGAGCCGACTGGCCGACCGGGTCTATATCATCAAGGAAGGCAAGATGATCCGGGAGATCGAAGACCGTGAAACGATTGCCGATGCCGGTCTATTGGAGCAATATCTTTAGTGCGAAAATAAGTTCGGAGTTTAGAGTTCGGAGTTCGGAGTTCGGAGTAAACCATTTTCATGCTTCGTGGCACTCTCTAAGGCATCAGGGCTAAATTGTAACGAAAAATAAAATTTGATTTATGTAGCACAACCCCGCGATTCGCGGGGCTGTTTCCACTAATAACAGGCGAGGGTGCCTGTTCTACATAACCTTAATTCCAGTTTCATGCTTCGTCGAGCCCGTTGCCGACGGGCACGAAGGTTCAGGATTATGATGAAGACAACCACGGATATCAAAACAGGGCATGTCTGGTCCATTTGGCTGGACCTCACAGTCATCACCGTCGGTTTTGTGGCCCTTTCTTTGGGCGTCAATATCCGTTGGGTCGTGGACCTTATGATCTTCTCAATTGTTGTACTGTCTTTCGATCTGCTTTACGGTTACATGGGCCATCTTTCCTTCGGGGCCATGCTTTACTATGGAACCGGTGCCTATGCTTCAGCCCTCTGGCTGGCTAACGTCAACCAGAATGCCCTGGTGGCCATAGGGGTAGGCCTGGCCGCCGCCCTCTTAAGCGCCGCCCTGTTGGGAGGCATTGCCATACGGACCGCCGGGGCGGCCTTCGCTTTAATCAACATGGCCTTTAATGAGATCGGTTTTTTCGCAGTCCGTTCGGCCTTGAAGGGATGGACCGGTGGAGACGATGGTTTGTCCGTCAACGTCAATCCTTTTTTGGGGTTTATTAAGCTGCACCTTGAGATCCCATCTTTTATATTTATGCTTGCCATGGTCCTTTTGGTTTACTTTTTTCTAAAGACCTTAATGAATGCGCCTTACGGAACCCTGGTGCGGGCTATACGGGAAGATGAAAACCGTGTCCTGTTTCTCGGTTACAGCGCCCTGAAGGCCAAGTGGATCACCTTTGTCATCTCCTCCGGTCTGGCCGGTCTGGCCGGTGCCCTGTTCACGGTTCTTCGAGGCTTTGTCAGCCCTGATGTCATGAATCCTTTCGCCAACGTGGACATGATCTTTGCGGTGTTGATCGGTGGGGCAGGATATCTCTATGGATCCCTGATAGGCGCTTTAGTCTTCCTGCTTATCAAAAATTATCTGCCGATTCTGGCCAGCGAGGTGGGCAAGTTGGCACCCTTCAAGGTGCCCCAGTGGGAACTCTGGCTGGGTATCGTGCTCCTGATTATCGTTTTCTCCTGGCGCCAGGGTATTGTGGGGCTGGTGCAGGTCAAGCTGGCCCGGCGCCGGAAAAGGGTTG
>JACRBX010000142.1 GCA_016219225.1 Deltaproteobacteria bacterium | reverse complement strand
GCGGAGGTATCACGGGCAGTCTCATTGCCTTTGGTCTCTTCTTCGGAAGCGATGACCGGCTTGATTACGCAGCGATGAACCAGACGATCATGACGGCCCAGAAATTTATGGCCTTCTTCGAGGATGCAATAGGATACCTGTATTGTGCGGACATCATCGAAACGGTCACCCTCGGCCATAGACTAAATCCCGGTGAGAACGAAGAGGCCATGATGACCTTTGCTAAGGAAAAGGGGTTCGAAAAGTGCGGACTGCCGCCGGGTATCGGCGTAAGACTCGCCGCCGAATTCATGATCGATTCGATGCGATAGGGGCGAACAAGAAGATATGGTTCAAGGTTCAGGGTTCAAGGTCGGAAAACCAGGCGATAGGCAAGAGGCTATAGGCTTTAGGTGAAGAAAAATCAGGAAAATCTTTTAACCTATTGCCCCTGGCCCAGTGCCCCCTTTAATTATATTATCAACCAAACCGATAAAAAGGAGACGGGTTTATGAAAATGAAAGCCGCTGTTTTAAGGGAGTATAAGAAACCGTTGCGCATTGAAGAAGTGGAACTGGCAGCGCCAAAGGAACATGAGGTCCTGGTCAAAACGGCCTTTACCGGTTTCTGCCATTCGGACCTTTCTTTCATGGAAGGGGACATTCCGTTTCCCCTGCCCATGGTGGTCGGCCACGAGGCCGCCGGTATTGTTGAGGCCGTCGGACCGGGGGTCACCGCACTCCAAAAAGGGGATCACGTGGTCGCCACCTGGATGGTGGCCTGCGGGCACTGCCCGGAGTGTACCAGCGGTCGGGGGCATATCTGCCGGACGAGTCACGGCATCCATACGCAAGGCACGCTCCTGGACGGAACCTCCCGGTTGAAGGATGCCCAGGGAAACCAGATATTACACAATAACTTTGTTTCCGGTTTCGCCGAATACATGGTCCTGGTGGAGGCCGGGGCCATTAAAATCAGAGACGACCTGCCGTTGGATCAGGCCTGTTCCCTGGCTTGTTGCATGCCTACCGGCTTTGGGGCGGCCTGCAATGTGGCCCAAGTAAAACCAGGACAATCCGTGGCGGTCTGGGGAATGGGCGGGGTGGGTCTCAATGTAGTTCAAGGGGCCAGGCTGAGGGGCGCCTATCCCATTTTCGGAGTGGACCTGGAAGGCAGTAAGGAGGAAATAGCCAGAAAATTCGGGGTAACCCACTTTATTGACAGCAGTAAGGAAGACCCGGTCCCCATCATCCAGTTGCAGACCGGTGGTGTAAAGATGGATAACGGGATGATTATGGGCGGTGGCGCGGATATTATCTTTGAGGTCAGCGGGAATACCGGTGCCATGGTTCAGGCCTCCTGGGCCTTGGCCATGGGGGGCAAGTGGGTTCAGGTCGGCATTCATCCGGCCGATCAGGCGGCCGAGTTGGTCCTGACCTTTTTCCCCCCCCACTGCAAAACCCTGCAAGGGACCTTGTACGGGAATATCCGGACCCATGAGGATATCCCGGCCTTTGCCGATATGATTATGAGAGGGGATTATAAGCTGGACAACCTGATCACCAGAAAGTTCAAGATAGAAGAAATCAACGAAGTAGCCGAAGCCATGCGACAGCGCAAAATTATCGGACGCTGGGTCTGTGAATGGTAAAGAGGTTTCCGAACATGATAGAACCCGATAAAGAAATCAACGCCCAATCTCCAAAAAACCAAGAGGAAGAAAAAAAACTTTTTTTTGTTGAGGAAATCAAGATCGAAGAATTGGCCATAGACGGTATCTGCGGGGTTTATTGAGGACTGCTATAATCTCATCCCTTAATGGACCCCGATACACCCTGGCCCCCGGCTGCCAGATGGGAACGCTGTAGGAGCGCCAGTGTAAATTCCCGAGAGGGACGGCTCTTAGGCGCATCGATCAGAGTGCGATCCGCAGACGACTCGAAGAACTGTTCGACCTGCCTCAATCCTACCAGGGGAATTCCTCATTACCCCCAAATTTAGATTTTAACAACGTTGAGGGTCTTGTTTTAAAACAAGACCCTCAAACTCCAAATTTCAAACATCTTTGGCTAGGCTTCGGCAGCTAAAACAATCCTCTTTTGTTTTTCGTTGAGGTGAGGTAATATGGCTTTCGATTTTGTTGTCGATGCTTCTTTTTTGTGTCATGCACCATCTGATTTTATTCTTCAGTTTTTGTTCACATGCTTTTTACTCCGGGACCTGAACTTATACGAACAACCATTTCTCAATAAGGCTGGTTTCCATTTGGAAAGGTCCAGGGATGGATAATCAGAGCGTGAAAGAATGAAAATACCGGCATCCATATCCATTAAATTATTATTACTGATTCTTCCCCTGGTTTCCCTGCCCATCGCAATAGTAGGGTATTTTTCTTATCAAACGGCCTTAGGCATTGTCACCCGAATGTCCCAGGAAGAACAGATGATGTTGGTAAAGGGTGCCGCCGACAAGATTGAAACTATTTTCCATTCCTGCAAATTGGATCTGGAAATGATTTCTCGTATCCCTTTTATTGAAGAATATTATCAGGCCAAAACAAAAGGGTGGGTGACTGAGGCTGAGACGAATCGAAAAAATTTAATCCGTTTTTTTAAATATCTTCTTGACCGCTCTCCCTATTATTTTCAGGTGCGGTTTATTAATAAGAACGGGGTGGAGATGCTTAGTGTCAAAAAAGAGAGGAAAGATCTTTCCACCATCGCTTCACGGGAAGATAGCTTCTATCAGGAATTTAAAAAATCCCCTCAACGGTCTTTTTATTTATCCCAGATAACCTTTTCTTCGGTCCGCCGGGGGTATGTCCTTTATTTTGGTAAATCCTTTACTCAGATGGATGACAAGATCATCGGCACAGTGGTCATCGATCTGGATTATGACAAAATGATCGAATTGGTAAAAGGGATGCGGGTGGGAGAAAAGGGATACGCCTTTTTGGTAGACCATTTGGGAAGGACCATCGCCCACCCGGAATTTGCCCCCTATGAGATGGATTTAAAAAATTATCCCAATCCGCACCTAAGGGAATTTGTAATTAATATGATGGCCGGAGAAACGGGCTGGATGACCTATTATTATCTGGGCGACCGGATTGCCTCTTACACGCCGATTCCAACCATGGGCTGGTCCTTGGCTATTACCACCCCGATCGAGGAATTCAAAAAGGAGGTCCAGGCTCTTCAAAAAAAGATCTTTCAGGTAGTCCTGATTACCCTGATGCTTACCGGAATAGTGGTCATCGTTTTATCCCATAATTTCATTAAACCGGTTAGAAGGTTGGTCACGGCTGCCGATCGAATAGCCGGAGGTGATTTGGCGCAAGAGATCCCGGTTAAATCCAGAGACGAGTTGGGGATATTGACTGAATCTTTTAACCGGATGATGCGGAATCTAAAGGAAATCCAAAATGAACTGGTGCAATCGGAAAAATTAATCTCCCTGGGAAGACTTTCCGCCGGGGTGGCCCATGAGATCAGGAACCCTTTAAATGCCATGAAGGGGGCCATTGTTTATCTTCAGCGCCGGCGCCCGGAGGATCCCTTATTAATGGAATATACGCAAATCATCTTGGAATTGATAGATCGCTTGAGTTCTTTTGCTACCGATTTTCTCCATTTAGCCAAACAATCCCCGCTAAGACTGATGACCTCGAATCTCAATGAATTGATTCAAAATACCTTGACCCTTTTCGAAGAGCCTATGACCCTCAAGGGGATCGCCTTAAAGAAAAACCTGGATCCTTCACTTCCCATGTTTCCTATTGATCCCCATCAAATGGAACAGGCATTGATCAATCTCCTGATAAATGCCATGGATGCCATGCCCCAGGGCGGAACCCTGGAAATAGTTACCCAACGCCAAGCAGAAGAAAGTGGAACCGATAAAATCCTCCTTAGGCTACGGGATACCGGGGGGGGTATCCCGGAGGCTCACCGGTTGCAGGTTCTGGACCCTTTTTTCAGTACCAAGGAAGGGGGGACCGGATTGGGGCTGCCGATCACTTTAGGGATAGTGGAAAGCCATGGGGGAAAACTGGCCATTCAAAGTGAGGAAGGAATAGGGACGGTAATAACCATTGAATTGCCGGTCAATTATTCCCCGTTAGCCAAGGAGTCCTAAGATGAGAAAGAAAAGAATTCTGGTCGTTGATGATCAATCCTATACCCTGAAAGTTTTGGAGGCCATTCTAATAAATGATGGTTTTGAAGTATTGAAGGCCCTGAACGGGGATCAGGCCCTGGCACTTTTTCGTGATCCGGGCGGTATTGATTTAATCCTGGCCGACCTGAAGATGCCGGGGATAGACGGCATGGAACTGTTCCGGAAAATCAAAGCCATTGAAGGGGACTTCCCCTTTGTGATTATGACCGCTCATGGGACCATCCAATCGGCTGTGCAGGCCATGAAGGAAGGGGTCACCAACTATCTCATCAAACCGCTCAATTATGAAGAGATGAATCTGATTATTCAAAGGGCCCTTCGTGAAAGAGAGATGACTCAGGAATTGGCCTCCCTGCGTCGAGAAATACAGGAAAAATATTCTTTTCAGAATATTATTGGAACCAGTCCCAAAATGAAAGAGATCTTTGAAATGGTGCAAACCGTGTCCCCTATCGATGCCACCATTCTCATCCAGGGTGAAACCGGGACGGGTAAAGAACTTCTGGCCCGGGCCATTCATTCTTTAAGTCTTCGTCGGGACCGCAACATGGTCTGTATCAATTCGGCGGCCCTGACAGAGAGCTTGTTGGAAGCTGAACTCTTTGGTTACCGGAAGGGGGCCTTTACCGGAGCCTTGGTGGATAAAAAAGGACGTCTTGAATTGGCTGACGGGGGAACCCTGTTTATTGATGAGATCGGCCAGATGAGTTTGAATCTTCAGGCTAAACTTCTTCGATTTTTGCAGGAAAGAACTTTTGAACCCGTCGGAGGTTTAGATGTGCGGAGCGTGGATGTCCGGCTTATAACGGCCACGAATCGAAACCTGCCTAAAGAAATACTGGCCGGTCGTTTTTTGAGTGACGTCTTTTATCGGATCGAGGTGATCGCCCTTACCTTACCTCCCTTGAGGGAAAGGCGACAAGATATCCCTCTTTTGGTCAACCATTTTATTCAACACTACGCCCAACAATATAAGAAAACCGTTGAAGGTATCGAACCAATGGCTATGGAAATTTTAATGCGCCATCCCTGGCCCGGAAATATCAGAGAATTAGAGAACTGCCTGGCCCGGGCTGTAATTCTTTGCCGGGGACCCCAAATCCTGTCTTTCGACCTCTCGGAAAAATTTACCCCCAAGATTCGAAAAGAGGGCTTTGAGGGGGAACAGATCCAGCTTGCGGACCTTTCCCAGCCGGGAATGAAGATAAAAGACATGGAACGGGAACTGATCCAGAGGACCCTGATAAAATGCCTGGGAAATAAAACCTTGGCCGCTAAGCTCTTGGGAATCTCCCGAAAGGCCCTTTATGAAAAAATAGAAAAGTTCGGGATTGAAAATTGATGACTATCAGAGCGTTTCTCTCTTACACAAATAGTTTTTGTGTAACTTATTGAACCATTAAAATGCTAACCTATTTGAATAACTTACCTATATGCTTCCATGAACCAGATCCCTTGATTTTTTATGTTTCATAAGGTAACGCTTCGGGATTTTGCATTTATTCTATTAACTTATTGATATCTTTTTATATTATTTAGTAAGACCCCCTGGGAATATTTATTGCAAGCCTATAAAATCGTCTTTAAAAATTTTCATTTTTAATTCAAATGACATCCGTGAATAATCAAAGAGAAGTCCTTCGTCTGGAAGGCATTCAGAAGAGCTTTGGAGGGCTTTTGGTCCTGTCCAATATAGATCTGTCTGTACATGAACGGGAGATTGTCGGGCTCATCGGTCCCAACGGGGCAGGCAAATCAACGTTGTTTAATATCATCACTTCAATTTATAAGCCTGACGGAGGGCACATTACCTTAAAAGGGAAAAAGATATCCGGCTACCCATCCCATCGGATCTGCCGCTTAGGTGTTTCCCGAACTTTTCAGTTGGTCAAGGTCTTTTTGAGTATGACGGCCTTAGAGAATGTTTTGGTTGGAGCCATTTATGGTCACAAATTAAAGGGCCAGGAAGCCAGAAGAATGGCCCTGGAATCCCTCGAATTGGTGGAAATGGCAGAAAAAAAGGATGAGATAACCGGCAAAATGACCCTCTCGGAAAGGCGGCTTCTGGAAGTGGCCAGGGCCTTGGCTTCCGGGCCGTCGATTACTTTACTGGATGAACCTATGGCCGGTCTTAATCTTTCCGAAACCATGAAAATGCTGCAGGTAATCAATAAAGCCAGAGAGGAGCGGAATTTGGCGATCTTATGGGTGGAGCATAAAATGGAGGCCATCTTCCATTTATGTGACCGGGTGGCGGTTTTGGATTACGGACAAAAAATCGCCGATGGAAAACCCGATGAAATTCTGAATAATCCTTTGGTGATCGAGGCCTACTTTGGCAAATCCCTTGCTTAAAGTGACGGACTTAGAGGTCCTTTACGGGGATGCTCAAGCCATCTGGAACTTCAGTTTTAAGGTGGATAAAGGGGCGATTGTGGCCTTGGTAGGCTCCAACGGAGCCGGCAAAACCACTATTTTGAAAACGATCTCCGGAGTAATCCTTCCCCGTCAAGGAGAGGTCGCCTTTATGGGGCAGCCCCTGATTCGGCGTAAACCCGAGGACATCGTATCCTTAGGCATTTCCCATGTGCCGGAGGGCCGCCGGCTGTTTTCAAAATTAACGGTTTTGGAAAATCTGGAGTTGGGGGCCTTTCTTCAAAAAAATCCTTCTCTTCGGGAAGAATCTTTAAAAGAAGTGTTCAGCCTTTTTCCCAAGTTAAAAGCAAGGACTGGGCAACCTGCCGGCTCCTTAAGCGGCGGGGAACAGCAGATGCTGGCCATCGGACGGGCTATTATGGCCCGGCCGACGCTGCTTTTGTTGGATGAACCTTCTTTGGGCTTGGCCCCTCTGGTAGTAAAACTGATGTTTGAGACCATCCAAACCCTGAACCAAAGAGGGATGACCATTATTCTGGTTGAACAGAATGTCTATCAAACCTTGCAGATTGCCAGTTATGTGTATGTCCTTCAGACCGGAAAGTTGACCTTAGAAGGTCAAGGAACGGATCTGTTGTCCAATCCGGATTTTCAAAAGGCTTATTTGGGGATGAACCTCTAAATGATGAGCGGACTAATATTCTGGCAGGTTTTAATTAACGGGATCCTTTTCGGGAGTATGTATGGGATTGCGGCCATTGGCCTCAGTCTTATTTTTGGATCCATGCAGATCATTTTTATCGCCCAGGGGGCCTTCATGATTCTATCGGCTTACCTGTGTTACTGGCTCTTTACGCTGACTTCCATAGACCCCTTTTTGAGCCTCATCCCCTTGCTCCCCTTATTTTTCGGTTTTGGCTGGATCCTCTATCGGGGAATTTTCCACCATGTGGCCCGGGCCGGCAAAAATCCTTCCTTGCTTGTGGCTTTCGGTCTGATGATCCTTTTGGAAAATCTGATGTCTGTTATCTGGACCCCCAATCCGCGAGCCATAAAGACCAGTTATACAGCCTGGGGCCTTTCATTAGGGAGTATTCAAATCTCCTTTACCCGGCTCATGGTTTTTATAACCAGTTTGGCTGCAACCGGATTAGTCTATCTCTTTATTAAAAAAACCCTCTGGGGGAAGGCGGTTCTTGCTGCCTCGGAGGATATGGAGGCGGCGGCCCTGGTCGGAATCAGTCCTCGCCGGGTCAGCAGCATTACCTTTGCCATAGGGATTGCCCTGGCCGGGATAGCGGGGGTGGCCACCGCCACCACCTATCCTTTTGATCCCTATTTCGGCTTTATCTTCAGCTTAAAAGCCTTGATAGCCATTGCCTTCGGGGGTATTGGGAATGTAGTCGGGGCCTTACTGGGAGGGATTATTCTTGGAGTTATTGAGAGTATCGGAGCTTACAGCATCGGCGGTGGCTGGGCCGATGCCATTTCCTACGCCGCTTTCCTTTTGGTGATCATGTTCCGTCCGGAAGGGCTTTTTGGGCGCTCCTACCGAATGGCTTGAGGATCGCAACGATGCGTTTGATAAAAAAGAAACGGGCAGTTTGGGGATTCGGCATTTTTCCGGTCTTCGTTTTCCTGATCAGTTACCCTTACCTGGTCAATCCCGAAGAATCCTATCTCATCTCCTTTTTGTTTTTAACCTTTCTTTATGTCACCTTGGCCCAGGGTTGGAATCTGGTGGCCGGATATACCGGTCAGGCTTCGCTGGGACAACATGCCTTTTTCGGGCTGGGTGCTTATATCACGGCCATAACCTGGAGGGCCGGCTGGACCGGTTATCTGGATCCCCTGGCTATGGCCCTGAGTGGCGGGGGAGCGGCCTTGCTGGCCATTATGATCGGAATGCCTTTATTGGCAAAATTGAGAGGAGATTATTTTGCCCTGGGTACCCTGGGGTTAGGAGAAATCCTCCGGGTGATCTTTACCCAGGGTGGAACCTTGACCGGTGGACCGGTAGGGCTGATGCTTCCATCCTCAGCCTATCAATCCTTGCGGCCCTATTATTATTTGGCCCTGTTAATCCTTCTTCTTTCTTTGGTAACTACAGCGCTTTTGGTCCGCTCCCGGTTTGGGCTGGCCTTTATAGCCATTCGGGAAGAGGAACAGGCCGCGGCGGCCAATGGGATCCCCGTTCTTTTCTTCAAGATCCTGGCTTTTGCCCTGGGTTCCTTTTTTGCGGGGTTATGCGGGAGCTTATATGCCTATCACCTCTTCCATATTCATCCCAGTGGGGTTTTTAACCTCAACTTTGCCCTCCTGCCGGTCTTAATGACCATCTTGGGTGGAATCGGAACGCTCTGGGGGCCTTTGATAGGGGCCGTGGTTTTAAACACCCTTTTTGAATTGGCCAATATCTGGTTGCCGGAAATCCACCCGATCATTTCCGGAGTTTTTATTATCCTGGTTATGATGTTTTTGCCTCAAGGACTGGTCAACCTTAAAGCGCAGGCCGGTTTTTTCCATGGCCTGCCCAAGGGGTTTCTCCTGGAAAGAGTGTTTTTTTTCAAGACGGATAAAGAAAGGAGGTGAAGCAAGTTTTTGTCTTTCAAATCATTCTAAAAAAAGGAGGCTACTATGAGAGGGAGTTGCAAAAAAAATTGGGTTGTCGGGCTTATGGTTTTAACGATGGCTTTATTCGTGGGATTTCCTGCAGCCCAGGCTAAGGAGGCCAAAAAAGAAATCTTAATCGGGACCAATCTCCCCTTGACCGGCATATTGGCCATGGCCGGTGTCGAACAGCAGTGGGCTTATCAGGTCGCCGTCGACGATGTAAATAAGGCCGGTGGGGTTTTTGTTAAGGAGTTTAAGAAAAAACTCCCGGTCCGATTAATCGTAGCCGATGACGAAAGCGATCCCGGTAAGGCGGCGGCCGCCGTGGAACGATTGATTAAGATGAATAAGGTGGATCTATTGCTCGGTGGATTCGCCGCACCTTTTGGGGTGATACCCGGTTGCATCACCGCTGAGAAATATAAGAAATACTACCACACCACGATCTGTCTCATCCCTCCCTGGTTGGAACACAAATTCAAATGGTCGACCCTCTTTTTCTTTGATCTGGTCCAGGCCTGCAGTGTCCCTTTTGAAATCTGGAATACCCTGCCGAAGGATCAAAGACCTCAAAAGCCGGCTTTAATCATGGAAGATACCTTTGACGGGCGGGCGTTCTCCGGTATCTTTCGCGAACAGGCCAAAAAACATGGGTATACATTCGTTCTGGATGAGCCCTGGGCCGTTGGGGCCAAGGACTACTCGGCCCAAATCATCAAAGCCAAGTCCCTGGGAGTCGATGCCATTTTGATCTTCGGGGCTGATACGGATTGCATCACCTTTGTTCGCCAGATGAAAGAGAACAAACTGAACGTCAAATACTTTCATGGCTGGAAGGGGACTTGGGCCGGAGAATTCTGGTCGGCCCTGGGGAAAGATGCCCAGTACGTGCTTTCTGACGGTTTTTGGTCTATGGATTTTCCTTTTCCGGGGGCCCGGCAGTTAGGGGAACGGTATTATGATAAATTCAAAAAATATTCGGTCAGCATCGGTGCCATGTACGGCTTGTGTCAGATCCTTTGGCAGGGTATTGAGAAAGCCGGAACCCTGGATTCCGCCAAGGTCAGACAAGCCGTCTTGGATAATGAGTTTCAGACCGTGATGGGAAAAGTCAAATACGATGCCAACGGAGTAGCCACCTTTGTCAGTACCGCCCATCAGTGGTGGGACGGCAAACAGATGACCGTCTATCCCTTTAATTGGACTAAATACAAAATAAAATTAGCCCCGCCTTGGGACAACCGATAACCCCATTTTGGACGCAGATAAACTCGGATCGGCAGAGGGCCGATCGTGCAGATTGGCAGGATTTTACTATTATCTGCGGCGATCGGCGAAAATCTGCGTCCTAATTTAAAAAGGAGGTCTATCATGAAAATTAAATCTGCGGTTTTGAGAGAACCGAACAAACCTTTAACCATTGAAGAATTGGAGCTGGCACCCCCCAAAGAGAAGGAGGTTCTGGTCAAGTCTGCCTTTACGGGATTTTGCCATTCTGATCTGCATCTCATGTTGGGAGAAATACCGATAGCCCTTCCACTGGCCATCGGCCATGAAATGGCCGGCATCGTTGAAGATATCGGACCGGGTGTCACGAAAGTCAAGAAGGGCGATCACGTGGTGGGGACCTGGATGATCCCCTGCGGTAAGTGCCCTCAGTGTCTGCGCGGCATGGGCAATATCTGTAGCGGCAACTTCGGGGCCTTCTTGGGGGGCGTGCTGCTGGACGGGACTTCCAGATTGACCGACAAAAATGGAGAGATGGTTCGACATGGTAATTTTGTCTCCGGTTTTTCCGATTACACGGTCATGCCCGAAGACGGGGCCATTGCCATCCCCAAAGAATTCCCATTGGACCAGGCCTGTTTTATGGGCTGCTGTGTGCCGACCGGGTGGGGGTCGGTCTTTAATACGGCCCAGATTAAACCCGGAGATTCGGTAGTCATTTATGGTTTGGGAGGGGTGGGGTTAAATATCCTTCGAGCAGCGGTCATGCGACACGCCAACCCGATAATCGCCGTAGATCTGGAAGGAAGTAAAAAAGACCTGGCCCTGGATTTCGGCGCCACCCATTTTATCGATAATTCCAAAGATGATCCCGTTCCGATTATCTTAACCATGACCGGCGGGGTTCAGATGGAAGACGGTAACTGGATGGGCGGCGGGGTCGATGTGGCCTTCGAGGCCATTGGCGATCCGGGGGCCATTATCCAGGCCTATTGGTCCACCGGAATAGGTGGAAAATTGGTCATTCCCGGAATCACGCCCTTTGACCAGACCACCAATCTGCCGCTCATGCTCCTGCCGTTGCATCAAAAATCAATTTTGGGAAATCTTTACGGATCCATTTCGACCCAGGTGGATATCCCCCGACTGATCAACATGGCCATGAAGGAGGATCTGAAACTCGACAAATTGATCAGTAAAAAATTTAAGGTGGAACAGATCAATGACGTGGCCGATGCCATGGTCAAACGGCAAATTAATGGGCGTTGGGTCTGCGCCTGGGATTAAGTCAATTTCAGATTTTAGATTTCGGATTTCGGAATTTAAAGGAACCCCCTTTTTATGTTTCGTGTCGCCCTAACGGGGCATGGAGGTTTAATAAGATAGTCTAAGAGTGGGGATGCTTAGACTTCTAAGCATCCCTGCAAAAAAAGGTAGACAGGCGGGTTCAAATGTTTATAGTGTTTATAGTATAAATCAGCCCAAGGAAGCCCGGGCAAGGACATATCACTTTAGCAAAGGAGTGGACAATGAAATTTTTAAAAGTAAATATGTCGAACAAGACCGTCGGTTTTGAAGAGGTCCCACAGCAATACCTCGGTCTCGGAGGCAGGGGCTTGACCTCCATTATGATCAATGCCGAGGTACCGGCCCTTTGTGATCCCTTAGGCCCGGAAAACAAGCTCATTTTTGCCCCCGGGCTCTTGAGCGGGACCCCGTTAGTCAATACCAGCCGGATATCCGTCGGGGCCAAAAGCCCTCTGACCGGCACCATTAAAGAAAGCAATGCCGGAGGCACCATTGCCGCCGCCTTGGGACGTCTGGGGATTACGGCCATTATTGTCGAAGGTCAGCCTAAAGAGGGGGAATGGTTTCTTTTGCGGGTTGATGAAAAAGGAGGGGCCAGCCTTCTGCCCGCTCACGAATACCAGGGGATGCGGACCTATGCCCTGACAGAAAAACTATTGCAGACTTACGGCGATAAGACGGCGGTTATGTGCATCGGTCCGGCCGGTGAGCAACGGTTAAAGGCCGCTTCCATTCAGGCCTCGGATATCGATGGCCGTCCCTGCCGGGCTGCCGGCCGTGGAGGGCTTGGTGCGGTCATGGGGGCCAAGGGGTTGAAGGCCCTGGTGGTGGATCAACGGGGCAATGCTCCGGATGCCATTGCCGATCCGGAGACTTTCAAAGAGGCGGCCAAGGCCTTTGCCAAAGCGGTTAAAGACCATCCTTTTAGCGGCCAACTCCTGCCCAACCTGGGAACAGCCGGGATGGTGGCCCCGGTAAATGCCATGGGAGCCTTTCCCAGTTACAACGCCACCAAGGGCGTCATGGTAGGCTGGGAAAAAATAAGCGGTGAGATCATGGCCGGGATCATCAAGGGACGGCAGGGAAATCCCAGCCATATGGGTTGCGCCCAGTGCATCGTCCATTGTTCCAATGTGTATAATGATAAAGAAGAAAAATATTTGACCTCTTCCCTGGAATATGAAACCATCTGGTCCATGGGAGGCATGACCGGGATAGACGATCTGGATACCATCGCCCGGTTGGATTTTCTATGCGATGATATCGGCCTGGACACCATGAGCACCGGCGTGGCCATCGCCGTAGCCATGGATGCCGGATACAAATCATTTGGTGACGGCCAGGCGGCCCTTGGGATGCTAGAAGAGATCGCTCAGGGTAGCGCCTTGGGCAAAGTGTTGGGAAACGGGCCGGCAGCCGTTGGACAGCATTTCAACCATTCCCGTGTCCCGGTGGTAAAAGGGCAGAGTATTGCCGCCTATGACCCGAGGGCCATGCAAGGGAACGCCGTGACCTATGCCACTTCACCGATGGGGGCCGATCACACGGCCGGGAATGTGGTCGGGGAATATTTGGCCCAAAAGCTGAACCCCTTGAAGGCCGAAGGCCAGGTAGAGGCCTCTCGAAATACACAGATTGCCATGGCTTCGGTGGATTGCACCGGTCTTTGCCTCCTGGCCAGTTTTGCCTTAACCCTGCCGGAGGGAGGGGAAGCCTTTCTGAAGGCCATGAATGCCAAATTCGGCACTCAGCTCGGGCCTGAAGCCATTCCCCAATTAGGGATTCGTGTTTTGCAGGCCGAGAGGGAGTTCAATCGAAAGGCTGGCTTTACCAGTAAAGATGATCGCCTGCCGGAGTTTTTTTATAAGGAACCGCTTCCGCCGCATAATACGGTTGTTGTGATCAGCGATGAAGCAATGGATAGTACCTTTAATTTCTAATGAGTGCATTGTTGTGGGAGGTTATTATAAGGATGTTAGAACCAGATAATGAAATCAAAGCCCAATCTTTTAAGAGCCAAGAGGAAGAAAAAGACATCTTTTTGGTTGAGGAAATCAAGATCGAAGAATTGGCCATAGACGGTATCTGCGGGGTTTATTGAGGACGGCTATGGCCGCATCCCACAGAGAACTCCGATACACCCTGGCCCCCGGCTGCCAGGTAAGGGAGGAAGATTTCGGACTCCTTTTTTATAACGCCCGGGGGCCCCGCCTTTTTTTTGTCTCCTCCGGAAAACTCCTGAAAGAAAATTTTTTTACGGGAGAACATACGTTGGAAACCTGGTGGCAGGAATGCCTGGCCCAAGACCCCGCGGCCAAAGCCGGCCTGGGGGAGATGGAAAAAACCCTGGATCACTTAAGAGAAAAAGGGGTTATCCTTGAGTGCTGAAATGGCCCGGAGGGGATTGCGGGCCCCGGTGAATGTGACCTGGGAAGTCACCCTGCGCTGCAATCTCCGGTGCGTTCATTGTCTTTCCGGGGCCGGCCAGGGCACTGATCAGGAACTCAGCACCGAGGAGTGCCTACGCGTCATCGATCAATGGTCGGCCCTGAAGGTTTTTCAGGTCAATATCGGAGGCGGTGAACCTTTCATCCGGGAGGATTTCCTGGGACTTTTGACTTATGCCCACGAAAAGGGTATTGTAACCTGTGTGAGTACCAACGGCCTATTAATCGACCGGGGTCTGGCCGCAAAATTAGCCGGGCTCAATAGTTTTTTTCTCCAGGTAAGTCTTGATGGGGCCACAGACGAAGTGAACGATTCTATACGGGGCCCGGGGACCTACCCAAAAATCATCGAAGCCATGGACTGCCTGGCCTCCCAGGGTGTCCGGTTCAGTATCAACACCGTGCTCACCCGGTTGAGTTTTCCGCAACTCGATAACCTCAGGGCCATGGCCAAAGAGTATGGGGGCGAGCTCCGGGTCTCCCGTTTCAGGCCCTCCGGTCGGGGCAAGGCCAGCAAAAAAATTTTAGGACCGGACAAGGATCAACTGGAAACCTTTGCCCAGTGGCTGGAAACCCATGACAGGGTCCGCACCGGAGACTCCTTTTTCTGCCTTCTGTCGGAAGCCCGGCGCCGGAAAGGGCTGGACATGTGCGGGGCGGCCAAGATGACCTGCTGCGTTTCCCCAACCGGAGAAGTGTACCCTTGCGCCTTTTTGCAGGAAGAGGCCTTCAGGGCCGGAAATGTGCGCACCCGATCCTTCAAAGACCTCTGGATGAAGGCCCCGATCTTTGAACAATTCCGAAAGCTGGATGTGGCCGCCTGCCGGACTTGTCTGCGATTCGAAGCCTGCCGTGGCGGATGCCCGGCCGTAGCCTATCATACTTATCAGGATATTTCTATGCCGGATCCGGAATGTTTGGTGAACCTGAAGACCGAAATCCCTCAAACTTAAAATTAGGACGCAGATTTCCGTCGATACCCGCAGATAGCTTTCTTTATATTAAATATCTTGGTAATCTGCATGATCGGCCTTCTGCCGATCCGAGTTCATCAGCGTCCAAAATACAAATTCCTAACCTATTGAATTAAAGAAACATGTTTGATATTCTTTTTTCTCCTTTGCCCTTGGGCTGTATCACCCTGCCCAATCGAATCTGTTTTTTAGCCCATCGGACCAATTTCGCCCAAAAAGGCTGTTTAACAGATCAGCATATCGGGTATTACCGTCAGCGGGCCGAAGGGGGTTGCGGATTAATCATCCTTGGAGAACTCTCGATTCATCCCAATGACCGCCCCTGGGAATCGATGATTGAAGCCTATAGCCCTTCGATCGTCCAGGATTACCTGAAATTGGCCCATAGTATTCACGCATCAGGTACACGCATTTTTGCTCAACTGACCCATCATGGCTTTCAGAGCAGCGGGGCGATTAATCGCCGGCCGGTCTGGGGACCTTCGGCCCTGGGGGATATTGTTTTTGGTGAGGTGGCCAAGGCCATGGAGCCGGAGGACATCCAGGAATTGCTCAAGGCCTTTTCCCGGGCGGCCCGACAGGTGCGGGAAGGCGGATTGGATGGGATTGAGCTGGATATGGGACCGGAATCCCTCTTACGCCAGTTCCTCTCTCCCATCAGCAATCTTCGGCAGGACGCATACGGAGGCAGTCCGGAGAACCGGATGCGCTTTCCCCTGGAAGTCATTGGGGCTGTTCGAAAGGCCGTGGGAGACGATTTTACGGTGGGCGTCCGGTTGTGTGTAAACGAAAAGTTCTGGGGCGGGATTTCCATAGAAGAGTCTCAGGGGTTTGCCCGTTGTTTTGAGCAATCCGGCCGGATTGATTTTGTCAATGTCTCCCTGGGGACCTATTACAATCTCTATCTGATCCTGGCTTCCATGCATACCCCCCCAGGCTACACAGTGGAGCTGGCCGAGAAAATGAAGGAGGCGGTTCATCTTCCGGTTATGGCCGGTTATCAGATTCATACCCCGAAAATGGCCGAAGAGGTCATCACCCAGGGCAAGGCCGACCTGATAGGCTACGTCCGCCAATTGATTTGCGACCCGGACTACCCGAGAAAGATGCGTCAGGGGGATCTGAAGGACATACGCTATTGCGTCCGAGACAACAAAGGCTGTATAGGGCGCATCAATCAAGGGAAGTCCCTGGGCTGCATCCAGAATCCGGAAGTGGGGTATGAAGCGTTCGGCGTTCGGCGTTCGGTGTTCGGCGTAGGAAAAACCCAAGATTCCAAATCCGCAATCCCTTTCGGAGTTCGGAGTTCGGAGTTGAGAAAATCCAAAATTCGACAATTCCAAATTTTAATTCCGCACTCCGCAATCCGCACTCCGCAATCAAAAAGGTGATGGTCATCGGGGCCGGGCCGGCCGGCTTGGAGGTGGCCCGGGCCGCGGCCCTCAAAGGACACGCGGTGACGGTCTATGAAAAAAATCGGGAAATCGGAGGCCAGATCAACCTGATCCGGAAACGACCGCCCCGACAAGGTATGGCTGCGGTCATCTCTTATCTTAAGCATCAGTTGGATCTCCTGGGCGTTCCCATCCTGACCGGCCAGGAAGTCACTTTGGCTCTGGTACAGCACGAAAACCCCGATTGCGTGATTGTCGCTACCGGATCTATACCGAACCCCAAACCGGTCCCGGGTCAATACGGCCCCCCCTCGGTTCTCACCGTCCGGGAGGTCCTGGAGGACTTTTATCCCCTGGGCGAACGGATACTCTTTATTGATGAAAACAGTGGCCATCATGCCGCCGCTACGGTGGAACTTTTAGCTGATCGAGGCCTGCAGGTGGACATGATCACCAGCGACCTTTTTGTGGGCATTGAACTGGCGCCCCTGGGAGATCTCGATCTGAGCCGACAGCGTTTGCTTCAAAAAGGGGTGACCTTTACCACCGATGTCATCATCGACGAAATCCGGGAGACCACGGTGAGAGGCCGGGACCTCTATACCAACCAGTCCCGAATCTGGGAGGGATACGGGACCATCATCCTGGACATGGGCAATAGGGCCGAAGACCGGCTCTATAAAGAGCTTAAGGGCAAATTCCAGGAACTCTATCGCATTGGAGATTGTCTGGCCCCCAGGGGGATTGATACGGCCATTTTTGAAGGAAGGAAAGTAGGTCAAAGCCTATGAGTGGCTTTCCTTATCTCTTTTCCCCTTTGAAAATAGGCCGGATGGTGGTGCCCAACCGGATCCATTTTGCCGCCCACCTGACCAATTTCGGGGAAGACAACCGGATCAGCGCACGGCACATCGCCTACTATCTTGAGAGGGCCAAAGGGGGCTGCGGGCTGATCACCACCGAAGAATTATCGGTCCACCCCACGGATTATCCCTATATTAAACTGGTGGATGCCTATAAACCGGAGGTCATCCCCGGTTTCCGGAAACTGACCCGGACCATCCATGAAACCGATACCAGGATATTCGCCCAGTTAAACCATAATGGGATGCAGGGCGACGGAAAAAATTCCCGGCTGCCGGTCTGGGGGCCCTCGGCCGGCAAGGATCCCCTCTTTCGGGAAACGGCCAAAGAAATGGAGCTCGAAGATATCCGGGAATGTCTGTCTTTCTTTGCCCGCAGTGCCATCCATGCGCAGGAAGGGGGATTTGACGGCATCGAGATCCAGATCGGCCACAGCTCCCTCATCCGCCAGTTTTTATCACCGGCCACCAATTTTCGTATGGATGAATACGGTGGGACTTTCGAAAACCGGTTGCGCTTTTGCCTGGAGGTCATCCAGGCGGTTCGTCAGGCCGTTGGAGCGGACTTCATCCTCGGTGTGCGGTTAAATGCCGATGAAATGCACCCCCGGGGCGGATTGACCCTGGAAGACGCCCAGGCCATTGCCCGACGATTGGAGGCCACGGGTCAACTGGATTTCATGGATCTCAGTCTGGGGACCTTCTTTAACCTGTTTCTGGTGGAAGGCTCCATGCACACTCCTCTGGCTTATACGGTCCCTCTTTCCGCTGCAATCCGGTCGGTCATCAATCTTCCGGTGTTTTGCACCAACCGGATCAATGATCCCCATCTGGCAGAAAAAATCCTGGCCGATGGCCAGGCCGACCTGATCGGCATGGTCCGAGCCTTGATCTGCGATCCGGAATTGCCCAATAAAGCCCGGGAAGGAAGAACGGAAGATATCCGTAACTGTATTGCCTGCAACCAGGGCTGTATCGGCAGAATGGGATTGGGCTATTTATTGGGCTGCGTGCACAATCCGGCCGTAGGCCAGGAAAAATTTTTAGGCCTGGGGACCCTTAAGCCTTGCGCCCGGCCTAAAAAAGTCATCATCATCGGGGCCGGACCGGCCGGTCTGGAAGCGGCCCGGGTGGCGGCCTTGAGAAAACATGAGGTCATCCTCATGGAAAAAAATCAGGAAGTGGGGGGCCAGAATCTCATTGCCGGCAGGGCGGCCGGGAGACAGGAGATTACCGGGGTGACCCGTTGGCTGATCGGGCAGGTCAGCAAACTGGATATTGACCTGAGACTGGGAGTGGAGGCTACGGAGTCTCTGGTCCTGGCCGAGAAACCGGATGCGGTCGTGGTGGCAACCGGTTCCGTTCCCAAAGAGAAGCCCTTCCCGGGAGACTACGCCTTTCCTGATGTGGTCACCGCCCCCCAGGTCCTTTTGGGCCAGGTGGAGCCCGGTCCCCGGGTGCTGCTGATAGATCTGGAAGGACATCATCAGGGAACCGGCACGGCAGAATTTTTAGCTGACCGGGGCAGAGTGGTACATATCCTGACCCCGGCCTTGTTTGTCGGCAGCCAGTTAGGCCCCCTGCAAGACCTCTATCTGACCCGAAAGCGCCTGGCCCTAAAAGGCGTCACCTTTACGCCCGATATAGCCGTCCTGGAGATCCAGGGCAAACGGATAAAGGGATTGAATGTCTACTCCAACCAATTGATCGACTTTGAAGGCTATGACACTATTGTTTTAGTAGCCGGGAACCGGGCTTGCGATGAACTCTACTTTGCCCTTAAAGGGAAAGTTCCGGAGCTGTACCGGATCGGTGACTGCCTGGCCCCCCGGAAAACCGATATGGCCATTGTGGAAGGTCATCGGGTGGGAAGGCAGTTATGAGTTCAGAGTTCGGAGTTCGGAGTGCGGAATTTAAAGATATCTGGATATGGGTCCATTCCAGAGAGGGTGAAGTGGAGGAGGTTACCCAGGGGTTGGCCGGTGAAGCCCGGCGGCTGCTCCTTGAATCCGGTGGAAAGGGGAAAGTCGTGGCCGTGGCCTTTGGGCCTGTCCTGGAAGAGGAATTGCAGGAGTTGGGGGCCTACGGGGTTGACAGGGTTTTATTTATGCCGGAGGAGATCCTTCAGGATTATCAAAGTGAAGTGTATGCCTTGCGCTTAGGCGACCTGATCAAGAAACATCATCCCGCTTTTTTTTTCATGGCCCATACGGTCGAGACTGCCGATCTGGCCCCCCGGTTGGCGGCCGCTCTGGAGACGGGCCTGGTCACCCGGGCCATGGATGTCGGGGTGGATGACCAGGGAAAGACCTGGGCCATTCGACCGACGGCCAATGGACACCTTTTTGAAAAAATCTATTTTGCGGACCAGGAACCCCATATCCTTACGATGCTGCCTTCGGTCTTGAGCACTGAAAAAATTCCTGTTCCCCAAAACCCCGAGATGATAACCATTCCTTTTTCTGGGCCACTCGGAATTCCGCAAATAAAACTGCTGGAACGCATCGAGGCCCTGCCGGAAGTTATGGACCTGGAAGAAGCCGATATGATCATCGCCGCCGGCCGTGGAGTGGGCCGGGATGAAGCCTTTTCCATTATCCATGAACTGGCCGGCGCCCTGGGAGGAACAGTGGCCGGCACGCGCCCCCTGATCGATTGGAAAACCTTGCCCTTTGAAAGGCAGATCGGCCAGACCGGAAAAACAGTTACCCCTCGATTAATGATCGCCTGCGGAATTTCGGGGGCCAATGAATTCACCGTGGGGATGGAAAAATCCAAGTTGGTTATGGCCATCGATACCGATCCTCAAGCCCGGATTTTCCGGTTTGCCGACCTGGGTGTGGTGGGAGATGTCCACCAGGTGCTCCCTCTCTTGATCGAGGCGATTCAAAAAATGAAGGAGGGTGCCTGAAGCCATGGGTATCCGCTTTTTTCTGCTGCTTGGATTACTGGTTTTATCCTTTCCTCAACTTCCTTGGGCTTACACCACCGAAGACTGTCTTGGCTGCCATGAAAAAGGGGGCGCAAAGGCCGCCAGACAAATCTCCGGCAAGGAATTTCTTGAATCAGTCCATGGCCGTCAAAGCCTTTCCTGCCAGGATTGCCACACCGGGATTAAGGATCCAGGTCATCAGGAAATCAAAGGTCCGGGCAAGGTCAATTGTAACGACTGCCATGACCAGGAAATCCGGCCGGTAAATTATTGGTCCTGGTTTTCTTCTTTTCAGGTGGCTTCTCATGGCAAACAGGATTTTAGCCGGCTCTACCGGAAGGGCAATTGTCTGGGATGTCATCAAGGACAGGGCGCCCATGGAGAGAAGCAACCTCTTAATAACCAAACGTGTTATAAGTGCCACGGAGAACTTGGGAAACGGGCAGAGATTCTGGGATATATCCATCCGAAGGCGGATTCCAAAACCCACCCCGCAGTTTTTGCTGCCCTGGTTTTGGATCAGGCCTTGCTTATCCTGCTTGGTTTAGGCGGGGCAGGATTCGTTTGGACCAGATTTCGGAAGATCGGTCCTAAATCCTCAGGCCCTAAGGGGGCTCCCAAGGTTTGAAAATGGGTTTGGGTACACATTGTTTTATTTTTTGGTCCTTTCAGCTTTGAGCCTTAAGCTGTTTCGACGAACGCCGAACACTGAACGACGAACGGTATTTTCTAAAGGTAACCATGCTGACTGCCTTTGATTTCTTTTTTGTAACCCTGGCCTTGATGGTTTGTGCTTTCGGCTTGATCAGGCGGGGAACCTTGTGGAAAAAAGGGAAACCAGAATCTCGCTCAGGGGATTGGAAAGGTCTTATCGGTTATCTTTGGGGACATAAAAGAATTTTGCGAAAGAAGCCCTCCGGGCCGGCGCACCTGTTTTTGTTCTGGGGATTGGTCCTCCCGCTGATAGCCATCATTCTGGCTCAATTCAATTTTTCCATGCCCCGGCCTGTGGCTCAATTCATATCCCTTTTTCTGGACCTTCTGGGAGCGGCCCTACTGGCCGGGACCCTTTGGTTCCTTTTCCGCCGGATCAATCACCCGGATTTTCCTATCTCCCCAAAGACGGTCACACCTCTGATGCTCCTGTTGATCATCCTGGTAACCGGATTTCTGGCCGAAGGGACACGCATAGGCCTTGATCCAGGGGATTCCTGGACCTCTCCCATAGGTTGGCTGGTTTCATGCGGGGTGCCGGATTCCCCCTTGTTCCTGCAAATAGTCATCCGTCTCCATTTGATGACCGTCCTGGCCCTGATCGCCCTGCTGCCTTTTACTCCTCTGCGGCATTTATGGGCCGCACCTTTAAATGTCTATTATCGCAGTCGGCGGGATCCCGGGGAACTCTATCCTCTCGCCTTGGAAGAGGGGGCCTTGGGGGCCGAAAGGATCCAAGATTTT